>JAFAEU010000383.1 GCA_023423855.1 Pseudomonadota bacterium
CGATCGACAGCCCCAGCGCGCAGGGTTCGCGCGGGCTCGCGCGCGGGCAAGTCTTCAGCCGCGACGGGCGGCTGGTGGCCAGCACCACGCAGGAAGGCCTGATCCGCGTCGTCGCCGATGCGCGCGCGGCCGGCCCGGTTCCGGCGAAGGATTGATCGAGCATGCGCCTGGTCTTCAGCAGCGCCCGCATCGAGAACGCCGAAGCCGTCGCGAAGCTGCTGGCGGACGAAGGCATCGAGGTGCGGGTGGAAAACGGCCGCACCTTCCGCAGTTCGATCCGCGGCAACTTCAGCTATCGCGAGCAGGCCGAAACCGGTGAGCGCGCGGCCGTCTGGGTGATCCGCTCCGACGACCAGCCGCGTGCCCGGCAGCTGCTGCGCGATGCGGGCCTGCTGGAAGCCTCGCCGGCGGCGCCCACCGGCTTCCTGCCGACGACCGGCCATGCGGCGCGTGCCACGTCGCCGGTCCGGCGCGCGCGGATGGGCCTGGGCCTGATCATCGTCGCCGCGGTGGCGCTGGCGCTGTGGCTCAACCAGTTCCGCAATCCCGGCTGGGACCTGCCCGAGCGGGCTCCGCCCACGCCGGCGCCGGCGCCGATCGATCCCTCGCTGCAGCAGATCGCGACCAGCGCCGAAACCGCCCACCTGATCCCGACCCCGCCCGCGCTGGCCGCGACCCTGGCCGCGCTCGAAACCGCGCAGGCGCTGTCGCCGACGCTGTGCCTGTCGATCGACGGCGCCGACCCGACCGACGCCGCCCTGGCCGCCGCCCGCGCCGCCGGCCTCGATCCGCTGGCGGCCTCCGCCTGCCCTGCCGAAGGCGAGCCCCTGCGCGTGGCGGTGTCCGGCTACCGCACCGACGGCTCCGGGTCGGGCACCGTCGAGCTCGAGGTGGCCCGGGATGCCGACGATCCCGTCGCGAACCAGCTCGAAGTCCGCCGCGACGGGGACCAATGGCAGGTGCTGCGCGCACCCTGAACGGATATGGTCGCAGCGGTCACATCCGGCCGCCGCGCCGCGTCCCGTCCCGAAGCCCCTTCGCCCGAGCCGCGATGTCCAACGACGCCATCGACCTGCTGATCAAGCGCGAACTCCCCGCCGCCGTGCGCGGCGACCGCGACGCTTACGGACGCATCGTGATCGCCAGCCAGAACACCGTCACCGCGGTCGCACTGGCCATCACCCGCGACGTGCCCGCCAGCGAGGACATCGCGCAGGAGGCCTTCCTCTCGGCCTGGCACCACCTGCCGCGGCTGAAGAACCCGTCCAGCTTCCTGCCCTGGCTGCGCCAGATCACCCGCAACCTCGCCCACGACCACCTGCGCGGCGGCCGCAACCGGCCGCTCGGCGGCGAGGCGGCGGAGCTCGCGATCCAGTACGCCGCCGATCCCGAAGGCTGCCCGATGCAGCAGGCGCTCGACGCCGAGCGCGACGCCGTCGCCGCCGACCTGATCTCGGAGCTGCCGGAGGAAAGTCGCGAAGCCCTGCTGCTGTACTACCGCGAGGGCCAGAGCTCGAAGCAGGTGGCGATGCTGCTCGGCCTGTCCGACGCCGCCGTGCGCAAGCGCCTGTCGCGCGCGCGCCAGAGCGTTCGCGAGGACCTGCTGGCGCGCTTCAGCGAATTCGCGCGCTCCAGCGCGCCGTCGGCGGCGTTCGCGGTCGGCGTCACCGCCGCGCTGGGGATCACCAAGCCGGCCGCCGCCGCGGGCCTGGGCATCGCCACCAAGTCGATCGCCGGCAGCCTGTTCGCGCGCTTCGCGCTGGGCTTCGCCGGCGCCGCCTCGGGCGGCCTGCTCGGCGGCCTGGTCGCGGCCTGGTTCGCGCGCAGCACCCTGCTCGACTACGCCGGCGACGACGCCGAGCGCAGCGCGCTCAACCGCTTCATCCATCGCTACATGGGCCTGTCGCTGGCGATGATCGCGGTGATCATCGCTACCCATTTCGTCTTCCGCAGTGAGGTGCATACCTTCGTCGCCATCGCCATCGCCCTGCTGCTGATGAACTGGCAGCTGCTGGTGATGCTGCCGCGGCTGGTGGACCCGCTGATGGCGCGCGACGCGCGGCACGACCCGGCCGGCGCGGGGCAGCGGCTGCTGGCCTACCGGCTCACCTGGGGCCGCAGCGGCGTGCTGATGAGCAATATCATCGTCATCGGCTCGCTGGTCATCGCGCACCTGCATTTCGCCTGACGGCGCATCGTTTTCGCCGTCCCCCTTTTCGCCGTCGTCCCCTCTGCCGTCATCCCGGCTTTCGCCGGGATGACGTCAAGGAAGTGCCGGGATGACAAACGAACGGGATGACGAACGAAAGCGACAAAAAGGCCCGCGTCCTGCGACGCGGGCCTTCGTTCCACCGATGTTGCGCGATCAGCGCTTGGGCGGCTGCAACTCCGCACGGCTCAGGAAGTCGTCGCGGTTCTCGTCCAGCCAGGCGAAGCGTTTGGCCAGCCGCGGCATCTTCTCGTCGACCTCGACGCGGCTGAGCTTGCCGTCCTTGTTGAGGTCGGCCTGGGCGAACTTCTCGTCGAAGCGCTTGCGCATCTCGGCCTCGCGCAGCGGGCGCTGCTTCTCGCGCCAGGCGTTGACCTCGCTGCGGACGAGATGGCCGTCCTTGTTGGCGTCGATCGCGGCGAAGTGCTCGACCAGCGGATTCGGCCGGTCGCCGCGCCCGGCCTTGCCCGCCTCGAGTTCGGCGCGGCTAATGCGGCCGTCGCCGTCCGCGTCGAGGCGTTCGATGCCGCCGTGGCCGCCGAAGCCGCGCGTGCCGTGGCCGCCGCGGCGCCCGTGCCGGCCGTGCTTCCACTGCGGGCGTTCGCTGGCGTCCAGCTTGCCGTCGCCGTTCTTGTCGAGCGTGTCGAACTTCTCCGCCAGACGCGGGAACTTCGCCGCCTCGGCGCGATCGATCACGCCGTCGCCGTTGGCGTCGAGCGTGGCCTTCGATGCGCGCTGCGGCGTCGCGGAGGGTTCGGCGGCCATCGCCGTGGCCGCGGTGGCCAGGGCCAGCGCGAGCGCGGTGAACAGGGTCTTGTGATTCATGTGTGTCCTCGCCATGCGGCTCCAGTGCCGCCGTGGTGGAGTCAACGCGCCGCCCGCGCGCCGGGTTGACATGCGCGCGGCCGGGTTCAGCCTGCGGACATGCGGATCGCACCCGGCGCGACCGGGCGCAGTATGCTGGCGGCGCAGCGCGACACAGGGTCCGGCGGTCGAAACGGCATGGGCAATAACGACAACCTGCGACTGTTCCACACCGGCGAGCACGCCTGCGGCTACTGGCCCGAGCGCACCGCGCGCGACCTCGTGTTCGACCCGCGCGACGAACGCCTGCCCGCGTTCTATCCGCAGGCGCTGCAGTGGGGCTTCCGCCGTTCCGGCG
>JAFAEU010000280.1 GCA_023423855.1 Pseudomonadota bacterium
GCTACATCGCCCCGCAGCTGCTGCTGGTGGCGCTGGCCGGCGACGACACCCGGCTGGACGCGCAGACGATCCGCCACATGGCGTACAACCAGATCACGGGCGGCTGGAGCGGCGCGCCGGGCCCCTACCAGGGCGGCAACCAGTCGTGGACCGAACGTAACGCGGGCCTGGCGCTGGAGCATCTGGTGTCGAGCTACGAGTTGACCGGCTCGTCGGAGACACGCCAGTACGTCCAGAACATGCTCGGCTGGCTTTACGCGCACCAGCAGACGCCGCCGGGCAGCGACCCGTTCACCGGCGCGTGGACGCATTCGTGGCAGGCGCACGAAGGCCTCAACTACGACCCCGCGACCGACGTCCGCGGCGGTTCGCCCTGGATGAGCGCGAACATCGTCGGTGGCCTGTGGCGCGCGTGGCTGGTGACGGGCGACGCGCGCATCCCAACGATGCTGCGCGACTTCGGACGCTACGCCGAAGAACACGGCTTCGCACCGGATGCGATGGCCGGCAACTGGCTGTCGGGCTGCAACGCCAACGGCACCATCGGCTGGTACTTCTCGTCGGCCATCTCGCCGCAGTCGCGCGTGATCGCGATCCAGAACGACCAGGGCAGCGGCTCCGACGCGCACAATCCCGAACTGCTGATGGCGATCGCCGCCGCACGCAATTTCGAGACCGATCCGACATGGCGCACGAGGTTGGAACAGCGCGCGCAGCGGCTCGGCCAGTACCTCAACACCCAATGCGCCGCCGCGTCGCATACCCCACGCGCGTTCAACTGGCAGAACCGCAACCCGGAGTTCACATGGCTGCTCGCCCAATCCGGCGGCAGGCCCATTCGCCGCAGCGGATCGGCGCCGCTGGCGCCGCCCCGCGCGTCCGGCTCCGGGCCCCATGCATCGGCGGCGCCGCGGGTGACGATGCCGGCAACCGCGTCGAACGCGTCCGCCACGGCCGCGCAACCCCTGTCCGCCACGCGCGCGGTGCCGGCATCGCAAGATGCGCCGCAGTCCCACGTCCGTATCACGCCGGCGATCGTCGTGTTCTGGCATCGCCTGCGCAACTGGTTCGATGGACTGCTCCTGCCGAACACGGCAGCCGAGGACAAACGCTAGGGAACCTCTGAACGATTGTCATTTCGAGCGCAGCGAGAAATCCGCGCTCTGGATTCGACAAGATTGACCAGCTTCGCTGTTGTCAAAGCGCTTCTCACTGCGTTCGGAATGACAAACCGGACTTGTCCGGAGGTTCCCTGGCGCAGTTCTGCTTGTACGGGTTCGCGGTAGTTCACCGCCCCGTCCGGCGCGGATAGAGCGGCGGCAGCAGCGATGTCCCCGTCCCTGCCGCCGACGCCGCATCGCGCCAGCGCGGGCCGCCGGCGAAAGCTTCGCGCAGGGCCGCGCGCGCGCCGGCCATGTCGCCATCCGCCCAGCGCGCCTGCTGCAGGCATGCGATCGCGTCGCGCTGCGCCTGGTCGGCGAGTCGCTGCGACAGTGCGTCGAGATCCGGCGCCGGTGGCGACGCGAGCCCGCACAGGGCTTGTTCGATTTCCCCCGGATCGCCGACCTGCAGCACGCGCTGCAGGTCGCGCTGCGAAGTGGCCGGCATCGCGGGCCCTGCGGCAGGTCCGTCCGGCGCGGGCGCCGTCCTTCGACGGAGCCATCCCGGCGCCCGTTCGCGCAGCGCCCACGCCAGCGTGGCGAGCCACAGCAGCGCGAACGCCAGCGCGATCCACGGCCACCCGCCGCCACCGCGCCACGCGGCGCCGGCATCGCGCCGGGCGTCGAACGCCTCGTGGCCGGCGACGTCCGGCGCCACGTTGCCCGCTGCCACCTCGATGTTGATCTCCGGCAGCGACGCGGTGCGCGCAGTGCCGGCGCGCACGTCCCACCAGTCCTGCCTCGGGCCGGGAATGCGCAGCGCGCCGGCGCGCACGGGCACGATCGAGAACCGGCGCGTGACCTTCGTACGCAGGCGGCCGCGTTCAAAACGCTCGTCGACCTGCGGCGGTTCTGGAAACACCTGCGCGCCGTCGATCGCGGGCAGCTGCAGCTCCGGCAGCTGGCTGGCGGCGGCGCCGTCCGCGCTGAGCTCCACGTCGATCGTGGCCGCTTCGCCCGCGCGCAGCGACTGCGGCGTGGCGAGGTAGCGCAGCTCGAGGCCGTGCAGCGGCAACCACGGCTGCGGCGCGGCGTCGGGCACCGGCCTGACCTGCAGGATCCGCGGCGCGCCGCTGGCGCGCAGCGCGCGGCGGCCGCTGCCGAACACATCGTCGAAGAAGCCACCGACGCCCGTGCCTTCGAAACGCGCGCCGGGAATCGCCAGCGTGCCGCTGCGCTCGGGCACGATCACGAAGCGCCGCTCGACCACGGTGTAACGGCGCCCGCCGATCTCGCGGCTGAACTGCAGGTCGCTGCCGACGCGCTGGATCGCGGCGCCCTCCGGCGGCGGCTGGTCGAGCTGTCCCGACACCAGCGGCGTCGCGTAGTACAGGCGCAGCGTGTAGCCGATCGACTGCTGCA
>JAFAEU010000372.1 GCA_023423855.1 Pseudomonadota bacterium
CATCGCCGCCGTCGACGATCGCGGCGATCCGTCCGCCGTCGACGAGCACCGCCACGCCGTCGCGGAATCCGTCGTCGAGCAGGACGCGTCCGTTGACCAGTGCCGTCGTCATGATTCGTCTGTCCCGGGGTTTCCGGGCCTCGTCATTCCCGTGATGCGGGGTTCAAACATTGAGCGTCGTCCCGAGGTGTCATGTCATTCCGAAGAAAAGAAGGACCGTCATTCCCGCGAATGCGGGAATGACGAACCCTCGCTGCGCTCGAGATGACGGCAGGGGCGCCCGGAACGGCAGCGCGATCGCTGTTGGTCCGGCGGGACACGGCCCTAGACCGTCTCGGTGACTTTGTTGAGGTGCGGCGGCCTGTCCGGATCGTGTCCGCGCGCGAGCGAGAGCGCGTTCACCATGCGGTAGAAGCTCTGCACCAGCAGCAGCGGCGCACAGGCCGGATGCGGCGCGTCCGCGACCGGCAGATCTGCGCCGTGCTCGCGCGAGGCCAGCCAGACCTGCGCGCCACGCGCGCGGACCTCGTCGGCGAGCGCCAGCGTGCCGGCCTCGGTTTCGTCCGGCTGGGCGAGGATCAGCACCGGGAAGCCGGGGCCGACCAGCGCCATCGGCCCGTGCTTCACTTCCGCCGAGCTGTAGGCCTCGGCGTGCAGGCCGCAGGTTTCCTTGAACTTCAGCGCCGCTTCCTGGGCCGCACCGAGGCCGAGGCCGCGGCCGAGCACGAACAGGTTGTGCGCGGACGCCAGGCCCGCCCGCGCAGACGACCAGTCGCATTCCCAGGCCGCGCGCATCGCATCGGGCAGCCTGTCGAGCGCGGCAACCAGCGCGGGATCGTCGCTCCACAGCGCGACCAGCTGCAGGATCGCCGAGAGCGAGGCGAGGTAGCTCTTGGTCGCGGCCACGCTGCGCTCGGGGCCGGCGTGCAGCGGCACGACGACGTCGGCCAGCGCCGCCAGCGGCGAATCGGCGACGTTCACCAGCGCGACCACGCGCGCGCCGGCTTCGCGCGCTGCCTCGGCGTTGCGCAGCAGGTCCGGGCTCTTGCCGGACTGCGAGATGGCGATGAACAGTGCGCCGCGCAGCTGCTGCTGCACGCCGTACACCGAACCGATCGACGGCGACACCGAGGCGGTGACTACTCCGAGCTGTGTCTCGATCAGCGCCTTGGCATAGGTCGCGGCGTGGTCGGAGCTGCCGCGCGCGCAGGTGGCGACGAATGGCGGCGGGCGCCGGCGCAGGTCCGCCGCGAGCGCGGCGAGCACGTCGCGGTTGGCGGCGAACTGGCGCGCGACGACATCGGCCGCCTCGGCGGCTTCGCGGAACATCCAGGTCGACGATGCGCGTGCCTGCACATCGTCCAGGTCGATCAGGGCGTTCATGCGTCTCCAGCGGGTTGCGTGCGCGGGCGGACCGGCGCGGTGGAGCCGCGCACCACCAGCTGCGGCACGAAGCCCTGGTTGTGCGCGGCGGCGGCATCCTGGCGCAGGCCGGCGATCAGCATCCGCGCGGCGTGGCGCGCGATCTCCTCGGTCGCCTGCTTGGCGGTGGTCAGCGCCGGCCATGACTGCTTCGAGAACGGGCTGTCCTCGAAGCCGGCGATCGACAGGTCGTAGGGCACGTTCATGCCCGCCGACTTCGCCGCGGCGAGCACGCCGGCCGCGATCTCGTCGTTGGAGCCGAAGATCGCGGTCGGCGGGTCGCGCAGGGCCAGCAGCCGGCGCGCGCCGCGGAAGCCGTCGTCGAAGGTGTAGTCGCCGGGGATCACCAGGTGCTTGTCGAGGACGATGCCGTAGTCCTTGAGCGCCTGCTCGTAGCCGCAGTAGCGCTCGGAGCTGGAGCGGTGCTCCTGCCCGCCCCAGAGGAAGCCGATGCGCTGGTGGCCGAGCTGGATCAGGTGTTCGGTGATCTCGTAGGCGGCGTCGCGGTCGTCGACGTAGACGCAGGGGTGGCCGTCGTCCGGGTCCTGCGCCGCGGCGATGATGCGGGTGGCGCGCACGCCGGCCTGCTCCAGCACCTCGATCAGCTCGGGGCGCTCGGAGATCGGCGCGGTCAGCACCAGTCCGGCCAGGCGCGAGCGCTGCACCATCTCGACCAGTTCGTCGGCCAGCAGCGGCGAGGTCGCGTCGCAGGGATGGATCTGCAGGCCGAAGCCGGTCTCGCGACAGGCCGAGAGCACGCCGTTCTGCAGGCCGATGATGTGGTACGGGTTGGGGTTGTCGTAGACCAGCCCGATCACGTAGGCGCTGGAGCTGCGCAGGTTGCGCGCGGAGGGGTCGGGCTCGTAGTCGAGGTCGGCGATGGTCTGCAGCACGCGCGCGCGCGTGGCCGGCAGCACCGAGGGTTCGTTGTTGATCACGCGCGAGACGGTCTTCAGCGACACCCCGGCGCGTTCGGCCACGGTGCGGATCGTCGGCTTGCGCGGACCGGCTTGTTCCTCGCCCATCTCCTGCCCCTCCCGTCCCCCTTGTCCTGCTACCGGACAAGGTGACTAACGTTGTCATACTTTTCCCGCGAATGCCAATCGCTGCACCCGCGGAAGCCCCATTTCCCGCGCATGTCGGAGTGCTGCCCTGCAACATGAGTCATGCGGACATGCGCCGGACATCTGCAGACATTGCCGCATTTTGCCGGCAAATTTGTAAATAAATTGTCATTTCATGGCCGATTGTTTGACCCGCGTCGCCAAAGGGGCGGCGTCCCGACGCCGGTTTGAACGAAGGCTTGACATCGTTGTCACGACGTTCCAACACTCCGCCCACGCCGCGGCATTCCGCCAGCGGCGACCGCAGGAGCCAGCGTGGCTGCAACCACCAGTCCACTGCCCGTCACCGGCCACCGGCCCGAGCGCGCGCCGTTCATCGCGGCCGACGTCGGCGGCACCCACGTGCGCATCGGGCTGGTGCACGGCGGCGATCCGGTCGAGGTCCTGCACTACCGCAAGTACGCCTGCGCCGACTTCCCTGGCCTGGCCGAGGTCATCGCCGCCTTCCTCGCCACCCTGCCGGGCGCGGACGCGATCCGCCGCGGCGTGATCGCCTGCGCCGGGCACGCGCTCGAAGACGGCTCGCTGCTGTCGGTGAACCTGCCCTGGCCGGTCGCGCCGGAGCGCATCCGCGCGCAGCTGGGGTTCGACGATTTCCGGCTGGTCAACGATTTCGAGGCGGTGGCGCACGCGGTCGCGGCGGCGGACGCGCATGCGTTGCTGCGCCTGTCGGGCCCGGAGCAGGCGCCGCCGGGGCCGACCCTGGTGGTCGGGCCGGGCACAGGTCTCGGCGCCGCGGTGCGGATCCCGGGGCGCGGGCGCACGACGGTGCTCGCCACCGAAGCCGGCCAGGCCTCGCTGACGGTCTCCACCGAACTGGAAATCGCGGTGCTGCAGGCGTTCCTGCGCGATCGCCGCCATGTCTCGATCGAACACGCGCTGTCGGGCCCCGGGCTGGTGCGCCTGCACGCCGCGCTCGCGCAGGTGCGCGGCACGACGCCGACGCAGGCCACGCCCGACGCGATCACCGCCGCCGCCCTGGCCGGCGACGACGCGCTCGCGCGCGACACCCTCGAACTGTTCTGCGGCCTGCTCGGCAGCGCCGTCGGCGACATGGCGCTGCTCTACGGCGCGCGCGGCGGCGTCTACCTCGCCGGCGGGATCCTGCCGCGGATCCGCGACTTCCTCGCACACAGCGGCTTCGTGCAGCGGTTCCTCGACAAGGGGCCGATGTGCGAGGTGCTGCTGCGCACCCCCGTGACGCTGGTCGAGCACGGGCAGCTGGGCGTGATCGGCGCCGCCAGCTGGTACCTCGGCCAGGACCAGAACGACAACGAGTGAACGGATGCCCGCCCGCTGACCAGACCCCCTGCCCGCGCACGCGCCGCTCCACGGTCGGCACGCGCAACGGCGACGCCACGGGCCACCGGCAGACCCTTGCGCCGGCGGCCACAGCCACACCCATTACGCACTGGAGAGAACCGTCATGAAGCACCGCAAAACCATGCTGTCGGCCGCGATCGCCGTGTGCCTCGGGGTCGCCGCGCAGGCGAACGCGCAGGAGGCCGCCGCGCAGGACAACGACGCGCCGTCCGCGGACGCCAACGCCACCGAACTCGACCGCGTAGTCGTCACCGGCATCCGCGCCAGCCTGCAGCAGGCGCTGGACGCCAAGCGCAACGCCGACGCGATCGTCGACGTCATCACCGCCGAGGACGTGGGCAAGTTCCCCTCGACCAACGTCGCCGAGGCGATCACCATGATCCCGGGCGTCACCATCGACCGATTGTTCGGCCAGGGCGAGCGCGTCAGCATCCTCGGCACCGACCCGGCGCTCAACCGCACGCTGCTCAACGGCCAGTCGGTCGCGTCGGCGGACTGGTTCATCCTCGACCACCCCAGCCGCACCTTCAACTACTCGCTGCTGGCGCCGCAGATCGTCGGCAAGGTGACGGTCTACAAGTCGCCCGAAGCGCACATCGACGAAGGTTCGATCGGCGGCACGGTGGTGGTGGAGACGCGCAAGCCGCTCGACCTCGAGGAGAACCTCGTGTTCGGCGGCCAGGTCGGCTACCTGTACAACGACCGCGACAAGGGCGGCCAGCCGCAGGGCTCGCTGATGCTGGGCTGGAAGAACCAGGCCGGCAACTTCGGCCTGGTCGTGTCGGCGCAGCGCCTGGACGAGGTCATCCGCCGCGACGGCATCGAGGCCTACGGCAGCGTGTCGGCGCGCGACTATCGCGATGGCCAGGGCGGCGGTGGTTCGGTCAACGACCCGCCGATGAACTGGGGCACCGGCGTGCCCTACGACCCGTTCTGCCAGGGCGCGTGCGCGGAAACCCTCGAAGCCAACCTCGACGCACGCGGCCCCAACTCGCTCAGCGCCTCGTTCTTCGAACAGGAGCGCAAGCGCGACAGCTACTCGCTGGCGCTGCAGTTCAAGCCGGTCGACGAACTCGACATCGAGTTCAACGCCCTGCGGATCGACGCCAGCTACGACAACATCAACCAGTCGATGTTCGCGTTCATGGGCAACGCCTGGAACAGCCTGATGCGGCTGACCGACGTGACCATCGAGGACGGCATCATCACGCGCGGCACGTTCGAGAACGCGCTGTCCGTGTTCGACGTGCAGAACCGCAAATCCACGGTCGAAACCGAATCCTACGACCTGAAGGCGAAGTGGAACGGCGAGCGCTGGTTCGCGTCGGCGCACATCGGCACCACCGAGGCGACCGGCGGCACCGATCAGCAGGTCTTCGGCGAGTTCCTCAACTGGGCCAGCTACAGCTACGACATCAGCCGCGCGCCGGCGATCCCGGGCAGCCTGACCTACCACGGCAGCAATCCGTTCACCGATCCATCCGCGTTCCGCATGGACGGCGGCTGGGGCGCGGACCCGGGCAGTCCCGAGACCTGGAACACCGGCTGGGGCGGCAACATCGTATTCAAGCCGACCTGGGACGAGGAGACCTACGGCCAGGTCGATTTCGGCCTGAAGCTCGATTCCCCCGTCTACCTGCTGCGCTTCGGCGTGAAGCGACGCGAGCACGAGACCGAACAGAAGATGGGCGGCGTCTCGCTCGCCTCGGTGGCCGGCTACGGCGACGCCACCGCCGACATGTTCAACCCGCGGTCGGTGCCGGGGAACTACCTGAGTGGGTTCCCCGGCTATGGCGACCTGGGACAGCGCTTCTACATCGACGGCTGGGCACTGGCGGACTACATCCTCAGCGGCGCCTGGCTGGCGCCGTGGCAGACCATGCCCGAGCCCAGCACGTTCAACGACCCCTCGTTCGCGGCCAACACCTGGAAGATCGTCGAGGACGTCAACGCGGCCTACGTGCAGGCGGACTTCAGCTGGAACGGCCTGCGCGGGAACGTCGGCCTGCGCTACGTGCAGACCGAATCCGAGAGCCACAGCTGGCAGTGCGTGCGCACCGACGTGCCGCCGCCCTGCCCGGCGGACGGCTACGCGCCGGCCAGCGTCAACAAGAAGTACAACAACGTACTGCCGAACGTGAACCTGGCCTACGACCTGGCGGACGACGTGGTGCTGCGCTTCTCCGCCGCCGAGGTGATCGCACGCCCGAACTACAGCGACATGTCCAGCTACCTGTGGCTCGGCGACCAGACCCTCACCGGCGGCGGCGGCAACCCGGAACTCGACCCCTACGAATCGACCAACTTCGACGTCTCCGCCGAGTGGTACTTCGCCGAGAATGCGATCCTCGCCGGCTCGCTGTTCTACAAGGACGTGGACAACTACATCCTGACCACGACCCGGCCCGAGGACCACTTCAACCAGTCGCAGAACGCGGTGACGACCTACCAGGTCGCACGCCCAGACAACGCCGGCACCGCCACGATCAAGGGCGTCGCACTCGCCTGGCAGCAGCAAATCGGCGGCGGCTTCGGCCTGATCGCGAACTACACGTACGCCGACGCCGAGTCCAGTTCCGGCGACCCGATGCCGTACAACTCGAAGAAC
>JAFAEU010000381.1 GCA_023423855.1 Pseudomonadota bacterium
CCCCCATGCAGGGCTGTGACCTCGTGGTCCCTTCGCTACATGGAGCGACACCAAATGAAATCGATGTACCTGCTGTTGGCGGCCCTGCTGTGGCCCGGCCATGCGCTTGCGCAGTCCGTCGCCGAAAACTGTCCCGATCTGCCGCCGGGCAGCAGCCTGCACTGGGAAGCGCTGGCCGGCCCCGACTTCGTGTTCTGCAAGGCCATGCGCGAATCCGATGGCTCGCAGGCCTTCTCGGTCATGCTGCGGGCCGAATCCTCGTTCCGGCCCGAGCGCGGGCTGCGCGAGGACAAGGCGGTGATCGACGGGCACAAGGTGTCCTGGTATCGCGGTGAGGTGGCCACCCGGCAGAACGTCCATGTCCGCGAGACCCTGGTCGAACTGGGCAGGAAGAGTACGGCGCACATCGTCCTGCGCGCGGACTCCGAGGAGCAACTGGCCCGGAACCAGTTGCTGGCCGAGAACCTGCGGTTCCGTCCCACCAGCGTCGGCGGGGACTGATTGCGGCGAACCGGCCCCCGGATCGGGCCGGCGATCATGTGCGCGGTACGCGCGTCCGGCCAGCGGGCAATCCGCGGCCGGGAGGGGCGGCTCAGTTGCTGCCGATCCACGTGTCCCGGAAACGCAGGCTTTCGGCCAGACGCTGGCTTTCGACGCGCTGTTCCTCCGTTTCCACGCGGAGCACGATGTGCGCGTACAGGTCGTCATCCAGTTCGATCTGGGTTTCGCGGACGATCGCGTCCGGCTGCAGCGCGGTGTCTCCGCGGTACCAGCGCACTTCGTGCCCGTCGATGACGGCTTTTTCCTCGCGCAGCCCGAAGCGTTCGCGGAACGGGGACTTGTCCCGCAGCATGACCGAGAAGGCCTGCGCGCCGTCCGCCTCGCGCATCGCCTTGCAGTAAAGGAAGCCCTCGCCCTGCGTCACTTCCCAGGACAGGTTGCCGTCCACGGGCAGCTCCGGGCACCTCGGCGCGGGCTGCGCGAAGGCGGGAAAGGGGAGCAGCATCGCAAGGAACAGCCGGTGTCTCGTCTTCATCAGGGGGATTTTCCGCGAAAGGCTTCCGGGAACCCTGCCATGCACGCGGGAATGATGCAATGCACAAAGCATGACGCGCGTCATCCTTCAGGCAAGCGGATGCGCTCGTGGCTTCCGGTCGCGCCCGGGTGGCGTCGCGCTGCAGGGGCAAGCATGGCCCGCATCATCTTTCCGGCAGCGGGATGAACTCCGTTTCGCCCTGGATCTCGCCGAAGCGGCCGTCCTGCCAGTCCTGCTTGGCCTGCTCGATGCGCTCCTTCGAGGACGACACGAAGTTCCACCACAGGTGGCGCGGCGCGTCGAGCGGTTCGCCGCCGAACAGGATCGCCTTGACCGGCGTCTTCGCGCGCAGGATCGCCGGCGAGCCCGGGTCCGGCAGCACGAGGTGGCGCTTGGGGATGTCGGCGCCGTCGAGCTGCGCCTCGCCGTCGAGGACGTAGAGCGCGCGCTCGGGGTGGCTGGCGTCGATCGCGATCTCGGCGTTGGCGTCGAGGTCGATGGCGACGTTCAGCGTGTCGGTGAACACGCGCACCGGCGACTCCTCGCCATAGGCGCGGCCGGCGATGACGCGCAGGCTCGCGCCCCCGCGCTCGAACCGGGGCAGGGACGTGGCGGCGTGATGGTGGAAGGCGGGATCGGTTTCCTCGTGCGGCTTCGGCAGCGCCACCCAGGTCTGCATGCCGTGCAGCGGCTGTCCGCCTTCGCGCAGCTCCGACGGCGTGCGCTCGGAGTGGGCGATGCCGCGGCCGGCGGTCATCCAGTTGACGTCGCCGGGATTGATGTCCTGCAGCGAGCCGAGCGTGTCGCGGTGGCGGATCGTGCCCGACCACAGGAAGGTCACGGTGGCCAGGCCGATGTGCGGGTGCGGGCGCACGTCGACGCCGACGCCGGGTTCGAATACCGCGGGGCCCATGTGGTCGACGAACACGAACGGGCCGACGCTGCGCGCCTGGATCGTCGGCACGGCGCGGCGCACCACGAGGTTGCCGATGTCGTGCTCGCGCGGGGGAATGATCGTGGTCATGGCGGGCTCCCGGTGGCTGGCTGCGTGCAGGATTGCACGTCTGCCGCGTCCGGAGTGTGGATCGCGGGAAACGGACCGTTCCGCGCCGTGCTTCGTCTTGCTTTGCTCCTTCCTCCGCGCGCAGCGCGGGGGACGGTCGGGGAGGCGCCGTCAGTCGCCTGCCGCAACGTCCACCGCGCCGCGCCGCGAGGCGATGCGGTCGGCGAGGCGGGTCGGTTCGGGAAGGCGGTAGGTCGTGGTGTAGCGCATCACCAGCTCCGGCGCGCCAGCCATCGACACGCGATGGCCGGGCGAGACCACCAGCGGATTGCAGCGGACCTTGCTGCGCAGCAGCCAGCCGATCTGCTGGCCGCGGTGCCGCAGCGGCGTGAATGCGCCGCGCATGTCGTGCAGCGCGGTGGAGGCGGTGCCGACGAGGATCTTCTTCGCCACGCCGATGCAGGGCAGTTCGGCGGCCACGCCGAAATGCGCGGCGATGCCCAGCCTTCGCGGATGGGCGATGCCGTGGCCGTCGACGAAGGCGAGGTCGGGCGCGCGCGGCAGTCGCTGCAGCGCCTGGAGCAGGGCGGGAAGCTCGCGGAAGCTGAGCAGGCCGGGAACATAGGGCATGGTCGTGGCCATGCGTACCACTTCGCAGGCGACCGGCTGCAGCGTGCGCGCGTCCAGCAGCACCGCCGCGGCCCGGGTCACCGTGCCATCGTCCTCGAAGCCGACGTCGAAGCCGCCGATCCAGCGCGGTGGCTTCGGGAAGCCGTCGCGCAGCGACACCTTCTCCGCC
>JAFAEU010000385.1 GCA_023423855.1 Pseudomonadota bacterium
CTTCATGGGTCCGAGTTTAGCAGTCGGCATGTGTGACTGCTAAGGGCCCGGAAAGTTCCCCAGCGTTGCACTGGCGGAACGAGGCCGCCGGCGCGCGGGCACCGCGGGAGGCCGGTCGCGCCGGCCGGCCCACGGCACGGGCACGGGCGGAAGCCGGGGCCCCGACGGACATGTCGTCCGCCGGGCGCCGGGGCCGGCCTCAGGGCGTGGTGTCTTCGACCGTGCAGGTGAAGCTCAGGACCACCTCGCCGCCCACCGGCAGCACCGGGATCGTCAGCCCCGCCGGGCCGCGCAGGTCGCCGACGGTGTTCAGCGTGGTCGGGCATTGCGCGCCGCCGTCGGCGTCGCAGGCCACGATTTCGGCCGCCGGGCAGTCGAGGCCGGCCACCGGCGGATCGGTCACCACCGAACCGTCGGCCGCGAACGGACCGGCGTTGCCGACCGTCAGCGTGTAGGTCACCTGCTGCCCGATCGTGGCGGTGGAGGGGGCGACGCCCTTGGCCAGCGAGACGTCGACGCCCAGCTGCAGCTCGACGGCGTGGTCCTCGACCTCGCCGTCCGGGGCCTCGCCTGTGGGCGAGGCCACCGCGCCCGCGTCGCTGGAATAGCGCAGCCGGACGAAGCTGTCTCCGCCCTCGACATCCGCCGGCACGTTCCACGTCAGCGCCGCCGATCCGCCGGCGCACGCCGCCGCCGAGCGCTCGCCGGGATCGAAGGCGCCGTTGCGGTTGAAGTCGATCCAGCCGGCGACGGTCCCGCTGCCGTTGCAGGCGATCGCCCGCGACAGCGTCGTGGCGGAGGTGAGGACCAGCACGTCGTCCTGCCACGCATCCTCTTCCTGCGCACCCGCCGTGCCGTTGTTGTCGTCGCCAAGCGCGTCCGCGCCCGGCTGCGAATCCTGCTCGCCGTCCGGGCCGGTGCTGCCGAGGAAGCCCGATGCCGGCGGCAGCAGGCCGCCCATCTGGAACGCCGGATCGTTGACGTTGGCGGACTGGCCGACCTGCAGCCCGTCCGGCTGCGCCTCCAGCGCCTGGATGACGTGCGAGGCATCGCCGTAACTGCCCGGCGCATCGCCGAAGTCGGCGCCCGGCGCCAGCAGGCCGATGGCGATGGCGGTGTTGCCGCCGCCGCGGATCACGAAATCCATCGAGATCGATTCGCCGGGGCCGTACGCCGCCGGCTCGAAGGTCAGGAAGGTCACGCCGCCCGGGCTGGTGGTGCCGAAATCCTGGCCGCCCGGGCCGAAGCGGAGGGTGTGCCGTCCGTCGCCGCCGAGGCTCTTCTCCGCGATGTAGGGGTTGCCGTTGCCGGCGTTCATCTCGACGACGTTCCAGAGGCCGTATGCGGTGCCCTGGAGGAATTCGTCGCCGGTCGCGTCTTCCAGCGACTCCGCGTCGGCCATGACCAGCCCGGGAATCCGGTACGGCTGGCCGCCGAGCGTGGCCTGGCAGCTGATCGTGAAGGTATGGTCGCCTTCGCGGCCCATGATGCCCGCGATCAGCTGGTTCGCGCCGTCGGTGCCGCCGATGTTGTACAGATCGTCCAGTCCGTCGCCTTCCCAGCCGCCGGGCCGGTAGCTTTCGATGCTGCCGCCGATGTTCGACAGACTGCACGTCAGCATCAGGTCCTGGGTCGCGGTCACCGGAATGGTGGCCGACGTGGTGTCGCCGCTGGACAGGAGCACGCCGTCCGTGCCGTTGACGCCACCGCCCCAGGTCAGCCAGAGGATTTCGGCGCGGTACTGGCCGCTGCCGCCGGTGGCGTAGGCCGCCGCGTGCGCGCGCGGCGCCGCGAGGACCGAGAGTCCGGCGGCGATCAGCAGGCCGGTGGCGAGACGGGAAGTCATTGCATTCATCAGTAGCTGCCCACGAAGTTGACGAACCAGCCCTTGTGGTCGTAGTCGAAGTCGGTCAGGTCGTCGCTGAAGTCGGTGAAGCTGTAGCCGGCGCCGATGCGGAAATTGCGGCCGATGTCGCGGTCGACGCCGGCCATCCAGCCCTGCCTCGTGCCGCCGTCGTCCACGTCCAGCCAGCGGTACTCGGCCATCGCGTGCCAGCGGTACACCAGTTCGTAGCGCGCCTGCGCCGCGGCGAAGGTAGTGGCCGAATCGAACCAGTCGCCCCTGCCGCGCTCGTAGCGCACCTCGCCCTCGCGGCGCGCCAGCTTGCCGGCGAACTCCCAGCGCTGGTCGTGGCGATAGACGCCCTCGAACGACAGCACCTGGGTCTTCTGGTCGACCTGCGCGCCGCCCACCTGGCCCAGCGTGGCCAGGTCGTAGAGGTAGGTGTAGCGGCCGAACAGGCCCCAGCGCGTGCTGTTCCACGGGCGGTAGGCGAAGCCGAAGTTGCCCTCGATGAACTTGGCGCTGGCGTTGGGGTTGATGTCGTCCTGGGTGTCGGCGTAGTTGAAGCGCGCCGCGATGCGCCAGCTCTCGTTGAGCTTGTGGCTCAGGCGGTTGGTGCTCACCCACTGGGTGACCTGCTCGGCGCCGCTGTCCTCGCGCCACTCCAGCTTGCTCTGCCACGTCGTGTCGGTGGAGGTGCGTCCGCCGCTGACGCTGATCGCGCGCCGGTCGACCTGGCCGCCGTCGGCCCTGGTCAGGTC
>JAFAEU010000050.1 GCA_023423855.1 Pseudomonadota bacterium
CTGCCGTACAACGATTTCGATGCCGCGACCGCGCTGTTCGACGAGGCCGGCGACGACATCGCCGGGCTGATCATCGAACCGGTGGTCGGCAACGCCAACTGCCTGCCGCCGCGCGAGGGCTACCTGCAGCACCTGCGCGCGCTGTGCACGCGCCACGGCGCACTGCTGATCTTCGACGAGGTGATGACCGGCTTCCGCGTCGCGCTCGGCGGTGCGCAGGCGCGCTATGGCGTGGCGCCGGACATCAGCACCTTCGGCAAGATCATCGGCGGCGGCATGCCGGTGGGCGCCTACGGCGGCCGCCGCGAGCTGATGCAGCAGATCGCGCCCGCGGGACCGATCTACCAGGCCGGCACGCTGAGCGGCAACCCGGTGGCGATGGCGGCGGGGCTGGCGATGCTGGACCTGATTTCGGAGCAGGGCTTCCACGACCGGCTGGAGGCGACGACGCACGCGCTGTGCGACGGCCTCGAAGCGGCCGCGCGCGACGCGGGCGTGCCGTTCACGACGACGCGCGTCGGCGCGATGTTCGGGATGTTCTTCACCGGTGCACCGACGGTCGACACCTACGCCCAGGCCGTCGCCTGCGACACCGCCGCGTTCAACCGCTTCTTCCACGCGATGCTCGAGCGCGGAGTGTTCCTCGCGCCGTCGGCGTTCGAGGCCGGCTTCGTGTCGGCCGCGCACGACGACGCGGTCGTCGCTGACACCCTCGCCGCGGCGCGGGAGGCGTTCGGGGTGGTCGCCGCGGGATGAGGCCGCGCATCCGCCAGGTGCTGTTCGATTTCGACGAGGTGCTGGCGCGCTACCACCATGAAAAGCGGATCGCGCACCTTGCCGCGTTCGCCGGCTGCGGGCACGAGCGCGTACGCGAGGTGTTGTTCACGTCGGGACTGGAAACCGAATACGACGGCGGCGCGATCGGGACCGCCGCCTACCTCGGCCGACTGGGCGACGGCATCGGCAGGACCGTCGACGAGGAGGCGTGGATCGCCTCGCGCCTGGCCGGCAGCATCGCCGATGCGGCGATGCTCGCGCGCGTGGCCGCGCTGGACGAGTCGCTGGCGCTGGGCGTGCTGACCAACAACGGTGCGCTGATGGCGCGGGCGATCGCGCGCATCGTCGCGCCCGTGTTCCACCGGCTGGACGGACGCGTGCTGTGCAGTGGCGCGCTGCGGATGCGCAAGCCGGAGCCCGTCATCTTCGTGCATGCGCTCGAACGGCTTGGCTGGGACGCGGCGACGACGCTGTTCGTCGACGATTCGTTCGCCAACGTGCAGGCGGCGCGGAGGGCGGGGCTGCATGCCGAGACGGTGAAGGATGCGCGGTCGTTCGGACGCGTGCTGAAGCGCTATGCGATGGGCCGGGCAGGATGATCGGTTGACGCCGTGCGCGGTGTTCGGGATGACGGGTTCCAGGCACCCCGGGGGAACAGCGCCGAACCGTCGATGTCGGCCAGCGTGCGGCAGCCGCACAGCGCCATCGTCGTCTCCAGTTCGATGCGCAGCAGGTGCAGGACGTGGGCGACGCCCGGCGCGCCCGCGGCGGCCAGCGCGTGCAGGTACGGGCGCCCGACCAGCACCGCCGAAGCGCCCAATGCGATCGCCTTGAACGCGTCGCTGCCGCGGCGGATGCCGCCGTCGAGCAGCAGCGGCACGCGGCCCTGCACGGCGTCCGCGATCGCCGGCAGTGCGTCGATCGTCGCGACCTGGGTGTCGAGCACGCGGCCGCCGTGGTTGGAGACGACGATGCCGGCCGCGCCCGCGTCCAGCGCGCGCCGGGCGTCGTGCGGATGGGTGATGCCCTTGAGCAGCAGCGGCAGCGCGGTCTGTGCGCGCAGCCATTCGACGTCGCGCCAGGTCGGCGCCTGGGTCAGCAGCAGGCTGTCGAACAGGCTCTGGCCGGGCCGCACCTCGAACGGCGGCGGCGGCGCGTGGCCGCGCAGGTTCGCCGCCTCCGCGCCGAGCGGCAGCGCCAGGTTGCGCATGCCGATCACCGGCGCGTCGACGGTCAGCACCAGCGCGCGGTAGCCGGCGGCCTCGGCGCGGCGCACGAGGTCCAGGGTGAAGGCGCGGTCGTGGCGGAAGTAGAGCTGGAACCACAGCGGCGCCTGCGCCGCGCGCGCGACGTCCTCGAGCGTGGTGCTGGCCTCGGTGCTGACCACCATCGCCGCGCGCATCGCCGAGGCGCCCAGCGCGCTCGCCAGTTCGCCGTCCGGATGCGCCAGCTTCTGCCGCGCCACCGGCGCCAGCAGGATCGGGAAATCGAGCGTGTCGCCGAAGAGTTCCACGCGCGTGTCGCCGCCGGACAGCTCGGCCAGCACGCGGTTGCGCAAGCGGATGCGGGCGAAGGCCTCGCGGTTGTCGCGCGCGGAGGTGCCGTCGCCGGCGGCGCCGTCGAGGTAGGCCCAGGCCGCGGGATCGACGCGCTCGCGCGCGAACGGCTCGTAGTCGGCCGCGCAGGCGATCTGCGGCGGGATCCGCGCCAGCGGCGGCGGGCGGGCGTCGTCGCCGGCGCTCACGTCTCCGACCACTGCCGCAACAGGTTGTGGTAGACGCCGATCAGGCGCGAGACCTCGTCCTCGCTGCCACCCTTCGCAGTCAGCGACTGGATCGCCTGGTCCATCTGGTACAGCAGGCTGCGCTGCGCGTCGTCGCGCACCAGGCTCTGGGTCCAGAAGAACGA
>JAFAEU010000100.1 GCA_023423855.1 Pseudomonadota bacterium
GTGTAGCTGTCCTTGCCGCCGGACAGGCACACCATCACCTTGTCGCCGTCCTCGATCATGCCGAAGTCGGCGATCGCCTTGCCGACCTGGTGGCGCAGGCGCTTGGCCAGCTTGTCGGCCTCGCGCGCACCGCGCCGGTCGGCGTTGCGCAGCACGGGCGTCGGCAGGGGCAGGACGGTGCTCATGCGCCGATTTTACCGGGATGGGCCGGACCGGCGCCGGAATCGCCGTCCGTCGCCGCGTCCGCGCCGTTTTGATCGAGGTCAATGCGCGGGATTGCGCGCCGGCGGAGGCTGGCAGCCTCCCCCCACGAACCCACAGGAGAGCCGGATGGACAGGACGATGAAGGCCGCGGTGGTGCGCGCGTTCGACAGGCCGCTGGCCATCGAAGAGGTCGAGGTGCCGCGGCCCGGCGCCGGCGAGATCCTGGTGAAGGTGGAGGCCTGCGGCGTCTGCCACACCGACCTGCACGCGGCGCAGGGCGACTGGCCGGTGAAGCCCAGTCCGCCGTTCATCCCCGGCCACGAGGGCGTGGGCCACGTCGCCGCGGTCGGCGCGGGCGTTTCCCACGTGAAGGAGGGCGACCGCGTCGGCGTGCCCTGGCTGTATTCGGCCTGCGGCCACTGCACGCACTGCCTCGGCGGCTGGGAGACGCTGTGCGAGTCGCAGCGCAACACCGGCTATTCGGTCAACGGTGGCTTCGCCGGGTACGTGCTGGCCGACGCCGGCTACGTCGGCCACCTGCCAAAGGGCATCGGCTTCGTCGAGATCGCGCCGGTGCTGTGCGCAGGCGTCACCGTCTACAAGGGCCTGAAGGTCACCGATACCCGGCCCGGCGACTGGGTGGTCATCTCCGGCATCGGCGGTCTCGGCCACATGGCGGTGCAGTACGCGAAGGCGATGGGCCTGAACGTGGCGGCGGTGGACGTGGACGACGCCAAGCTGCGGCTGGCCGGGCGCCTCGGCGCCAGCGTCACCGTCAACGCGCGCGACACCGATCCGGCGGCGTTGCTGAAGAAGGAGATCGGCGGCGCCCACGGCGCGCTGGTCACCGCGGTGTCGCCCAGGGCCTTCGAACAGGCGATCGGCATGCTGCGCCGGGGCGGGACGATGTCGCTGGTCGGCCTGCCGCCGGGCGATTTCCCGCTCGACATCTTCGGCATGGTGCTCAATGGCATCACCGTGCGCGGCTCGATCGTCGGCACCCGGCTCGACCTGCAGGAATCGCTGGAGTTCGCCGCGCAGGGCAAGGTCGGGGCGACCGTCGCCGCGGACCGGCTGGAGAACATCAACGAGATCTTCGCGCGCATGCAGCGGGGCGAGATCGAGGGCCGCATCGTGCTCGACATGGCGGCCTGATCCGGCCGCCGCGCCGGCTCCTACAGGCCTGCCCGGTGACAACCCTTTCCAGGGTGCCCACCTTCCCCTTGTGCGCGTGGCCCCTGCGCGCGGCGACATTGTGCAGCCACGGGCCTCGCCGGCGATCCACGACCGTCGCGCGGGCGTGTAAGCTGGCAGGGCGATGCAGCCCGCCGATCCCGCCGAAACCTCACGCAAGCTGGCCGACCTGCGGCAGGAGCATCGCGACCTCGACGCCGCCATCGCGAAACTGCAGGTCGACCCCGCCCACGACGACCTCGCGATCAAGCGCATGAAGAAGCGCAAGCTGCAGCTCAAGGACATGATCGCCCGGCTGGAAAGCGCGCTGATCCCGGACGAGCCCGCGTAGGGCGGGCCTCGGCCCGCCATCGCCCCGATCCACCGCCATTGCCGTTCGGCGGAAAAACGATCGCCATCCCCATCAAACCGGACGGAGCAACCGCCCCATCGGCGGGCCGAGGCCCGCCCTATTCGGTGGCGGGTTCCGGATCCGGCTTTGCCGCCTCCGGGCTGACCTTCTCGATGGTGTGCCGCAGTTCGCGGCCGAGGATCACCTTGGCGTCCTTCGCCCACGACTCCAGCCGCTGGTCGAACACCAGCTTGCTGTTCTGGTCGAGCATGACCAGCTCCAGCTCGCGCAGCTTCTGGATGAAGCCGCGGAACAGGCTCTTGTCGAAGAACTCGGGCGCCGCCGGCGCGTACAGCAGGCTCAGGCGCTGCGCGGCGAGCTGGCACAGGCTTTCGAGTTCGCCGGCGCCGAGCGTGCCGGGGCCGTTCTTGGCCAGCACCGAGATCGCGATGTAGTAGCGCTCGAACGCCTGCTGCAGCGGATGGCCGAGCGCGCGCAGGCGGAACACCTCGTCGGACTGGCCGGCGTTGCGCGCGAGGATGCCGCCGTCGTCCTCGCTCACGCGTTCGAGCAGGCCCTCGCGCACGAACACCTCCAGCGTGCGCTCGATGCGGTCGGCGAAGCCGTCCTCGTCCCAGGGCAGGAACAGCTCGCCCTGCAGGAACGGATACACCGAGCGGCCGATGCGCAGCAGGTTGTTGCGCGACATCCGCCGGTTGTGCAGGAAGCAGCAGGCGATCCAGGCCGAGGCGGTGAACAGGTGCACGACGTTGTTGCGGAAGTAGGTCAGCAGCACCGCGTCGTCGTCGCCGACGTTGAACACGTCGCCGAGCGGGTGCGCCACCCGGCGCAGAACGCCGATCTCCTCGCCGTGGGCGACGATCTCGCGCGGCGAGTGCGGCGTCACCGTGATCCGCTCGGAGAACGGCACGTCGGCCAGCAGCGTCTTCGACAGCGCGATCTGCGCCAGCAGGTCGGCCTCGCCCATCGCGTGCTTGGGCGTGGACAGCAGGGCCAGCGCCAGCAGGTTGATCGGATTCACGTCGGCGGCGCGGTTGATGTTGACCTGGATGCGCTGGGCGGCGATGTCGACGGTGTGCGACAGCCAGTCGGGCTTGTCCTCGTCGTCGAGCGGCCTGCCGTCCCACGCGGTGGCGTGCTCGGCGAGCAGGTCGGCCAGCGGGATCGGCTCGCCGAAGTTCACCACCACCTGGCCGTAGTTCTGCCGCAGCACCTTCGGGATGCCCCACAGCAGCGCCCAGATCGACTCCTTCTCCTTGGGCTTGCCGGACAACTCGTCGAGGTAGCTGCTGCCCTCCATCAGCTTCTCGTAGCCGATGTACACCGGCTGGAACAGCACCGCACGCGAAGGTTGCCGCAGGTAGGCGCGCAGCGTCATCGCGATCATGCCGCCCTTGGGCTGCAGCAGCCGCCCGGTGCGCGAGCGCCCGCCCTCGACGAAGTACTCGATCGAATAGCCGCCGGCGATCAGCTGCGCCACGTATTCGGCCAGCACCGCCGAGTACAGCGCCGAGCCGCGGATCGAGCGGCGGATGAAGAACGCGCCGCCGCGGCGCAGCAGCGGGCCGATCACCGGCAGGTTGAGGTTGATGCCGGCGACGATGTGCGGCGGCACGATGCCCTTGGTGTAGAGCAGGTAGCTCAGCAGCAGGTAGTCCATGTGGCTGCGGTGGCTGGGCACGTAGACGATTTCGTTGCCCGGGGCGACGGCCTTGAGGCTGTCGAGGTGGTGCACCAGCACGCCGCGGTAGATGCGGTTCCACACCGAGGTCAGCAGGAACGAGGCCGAGCGCACCACCGGGTGCGAATAGTCGGCGGCGATCTCGTAGGCCATCGCGTGCGCCTTCTTCCACGCGTCCTCGGGCGAGCTGCTGTCGCGGCGCGCCTGGTCGGCGATGGCGTCCTTGACCGGCTGCGAGGCCAGCACCTTGTCGATCAGCAGGCGGCGGGTCGACAGGTCGGGGCCGATGATCGCTTCGCGCAGGCGGTTGAAATGGGTGCGCAGCAGGCGCGAGAGCTTGCGCACCGTGCGCTCGGGCGGCAGGTCCTCGGCCAGCAGGTCGCGGATGCTCACCGGCGCGGCGAACTGCACCAGGGTGTCGCGGCCGTTGAGCAGGATCGACAGCAGCCGGCGGAAGCGGCCGACCAGGGCCCAGTTCTCCGAGAACAGCACCGAGAACCAGCCGCTGGCCTTGTCCGGAGAACGACCGACGAAGATCGACACCGGCACCAGCTGCACGTCGAGCGCGGGATCGGCGCGGTGCGCGTCGAGCAGCCGCGCCAGCGATTCGGAGTGGGTCTTCTTCGGCGGCGCCTGGCCCGTCGCCAGCGCCAGGGTGCCGCCGGCATTGCGCCGCGACAGCGCCACGTAGGCGCGCTTGCGCCCGAGCGGATCACCCGGCAGCGGCCGCAGCGGCCCGGGCATGCCGGTCTCGCGGCAGGCGCGGTCGAGGATCAGCGCGTTGGACAGGCCGTAGTCCTCGAGCACGTAGCAGACCAGGCGCGGATCGAGCAGGTCCGGCGGCGCCTGCGGCTCGATCTTCAGGTCGATCCAGGGCTGCAGCACCCAGCCGGCCAGCTTCGCCCACCACGGCCGCCCACTGCGCATCGCGGCCACGCGTGGTGGCAGGGGATCGCGGCCGGGATCGGAGGACGGACCATCGCCGCGCGGCGTGCCGCCCGCGCCCGTGGGCTTGCCGGGGTCGAAGAGGTT
>JAFAEU010000237.1 GCA_023423855.1 Pseudomonadota bacterium
TTGGCTACCTTCTTCTTCGCGACCTTGGCGGTCTTCTTGGCAGGTGCCTTCGTCGCCTTCTTGGCGACTTTCTTCTTTGCAGCTTTCTTCGCGGCCATGGGATGGCTCTCCTCGTCAGTTGACTTGCTCTACTACTGCCCAGTGCTCAAGCAGCGCGCGGGTATCGGACCCGCGCACAACCGCCAGCGCGACAGGCGCGCCGGAACGGATTCGGCAGGGATGCCGCGATCGGGAGGTCGCGGTCCCGGCAAGACGAAAACACCTGCGGCTCGGGGCGGCGCAGGTGTCCGGAATGATGGGTTCTTGTTTTCGCAGCGGAGACGGTGCCTGCATCCACCTTGTAGAAGTTCGGGGCGGAGGTCTTTTTTATGCTGCGCGTTTTTGCTGTGTGCTGACTCACTCGCTTCTGCGGCAACGTCTGTTGGGCGAAACCTAATCACGGTTTTTTCAACTGTCAACACCCCGCACCGAAATTCCTTCAGGTCGCCGGCGGCGGCGGCGCCGGTTCGATCCGGCCTCGCCGCACGCACGATCGCGACGATCGTTCGCAACGAACGTCGATGGCGTGCGCGCGCCGCGAACGAAAGCGCGGAAAACAAGTGTGTTTTCAAAAATCCAACTGCGATCGCAAACATGCGCGGCGCCAGCGCTTCGCGTTGGACGACGCGCGCCGCGCGCGCCCGCAGGCGATCCGGACCCCGGAAAAAGAATGGCGGGCGGGCTTCGGATTTCGCGCCGCACAAACCCGTTTGCGCGGAAACTGCGCAAACTTTTCGACCGCGGCGGCGGCGCCCGCCGGCCTCTTCGACACACGCGGAAGACGCGCGCAGGGTGATGCGGCGCGACGAAAGTCGAAGCGCGTACGGTGCAGGGGAAGGGTCGGGACGGAGTGCGTCGCGGGTGGCGGCGACGCTTGCGGACGGCGCCCGATGCTCCGTCCGCGCGATGGTCGCGGCGGATGCGCCAGGCGCACCCGCCGCGGGACGACTCAGTGGTCGTCTTCCTCGAGCAACTCGGCGTAGTCGTCCGGGCCAAGCAGGTCGTTGAGCTGGTCGGGTTCGCTGGCCTCGACCACGAACAGCCAGCCTTCGCCGTAGGCGTCCTCGTTGATCGTCTCGGGCTTGTCGGCCAGCGCGGAGTTGACCGCGGTGACGGTGCCCGACACGGGCGCGTAGACGTCGGACGCGGCCTTGACCGATTCAACCACGGCGCAGGCGTTGCCGGCATCGACGCTGTCGCCGACCGCCGGCAACTCGACGTAGACCAGGTCGCCGAGCAGGCCCTGGGCGTGGTCGGAAATGCCGATGGTGACCTTGCCGTCGCCTTCGACACGGGCCCATTCGTGTGACTTCATGAACTTCAGGTCGCCAGGGATCTCGCTCATCGTGGACTCCGGTCGTGCGGGTTCTGGGGAAGGTGCGGCTAGTGTAGCGAAGCCCGGTGGCGCCACCGCAAGCGCCATCGGTCGGGAAGTCCGGCGCTACTGCGCCTTGCCGTCCCGGACGAAGGGGAATTTCACCACGCGCACCGGCACTTCCCTGCCGCGGATGTCGACGCGCACGCCGCTCGACACGTCGCCCGCCGGCACCCGCGCGAACGCGATCGCCTTGCCCAGCGTGGGCGAGAAGGTGCCCGACAGGATCTCGCCCTCGCCCTGCGCGGTCAGCACCTTCTGGCCGTGGCGCAGCACGCCCTTCTCGTCCATCACCAGGCCGATCATCTGCCGCGGCGCGCCGTCGCGCTTGTGCCGCTCCAGCACGTCGCGGCCGGTGAAGTCGCGTCCCTCGTCGAGGGCGACGGTCCAGCCGAGCGCGGCTTCGTACGGGGTCACGGTGTCGTCCATGTCCTGGCCGTAGAGGTTCATGCCCGCCTCCAGGCGCAGGGTGTCGCGCGCGCCCAGGCCGGTCGGCTTCACTCCCGCGCGCAGCAGCGCGTCCCACAGCGCCACCGCGCCCGCTTCGGACGCCACCACCTCGAAACCGTCCTCGCCGGTGTAGCCGGTGCGGGCCACGAACAGGTCGCCGAAGCGCGTGCCGGGAAGGTCGGCGGCGGCGAACTTGCCGAGCTTGCCGACGGTCGCGGCCTGGGCCTCGTCGAGCAGGCCGAGCACGCGCTCGCGCGCGGTCGGACCCTGCACCGCGATCATCGACAGTTCCGGACGTTCCCGGACCTCGACGCCGAACGGCGCCGCCTGCGCGGTGATCCACGCCAGGTCCTTGTCGCGGGTGGCGGCGTTGACCACGAGCCGGAACCAGTCTTCGCGCTGGAAGTAGATGATCAGGTCGTCGATCACCCCGCCCTGCGCGTTCAGCATGCAGGTGTACAGGGCCTTGCCCGGCTTCTGCAGCTTGTCGACCGAGTTGGCGACCAGCCGGCGCAGGAACGCGCGCGCCTGCGCACCGTGCAGGTCGACCACGGTCATGTGGCTGACGTCGAACATGCCGGCGTCGCGGCGCACCTGGTGGTGCTCCTCGATCTGCGAGCCGTAGTGGATGGGCATGTCCCAGCCGCCGAAGTCGACCATCTTGGCGCCGAGCGCGCGGTGGCTGTCGTTGAGGATGGTCTTGCTGTTCATGGCGCGCGGCCCGTATGCGAAAGGCCGTGATTATCCCAGATCGCCCGGCGGAGGGCCCGCGCGCACGGGCCGCTCAGTGGCGATGGTGGGCGTGGTCATGATCATGGTCGTGGACGTGCTCGTGCGCCCCGGTCCGGCCGTTGCCGCAGTCGGGCCCATGGCAGTCGCCGCGCTCGACCTGCAGGGTGGCGTGGCCGATGCCGAAGCGCTGCGCCAGCAGTTCGACCGCGACGTGGCGCAGCGCGCGGTCCTCGACGCTGTCGTCGACCACCAGGTGCGCGGTCATCGCCGCCCGGCTCGACGCCAGCGCCCACACGTGCACGT
>JAFAEU010000239.1 GCA_023423855.1 Pseudomonadota bacterium
AGCTGGTGCTGGCCGAACCCGCCGGCGCCGCGGAGACGCTGCTGTCGCTGCAGCGCGGCGAGCGCGTCACCGACTTCGTGCCCGACACCGTCTGCGACGGCCTGCGCGGCACCCTGGGCGAACCGAACTTCCGCATCCTGCGCGACCACCGCGTGCAGGTGCTGGCGGTGGACGACGCCGCCACCGTCGCGGCGATGCGCCTGCTGCTGGCGCGGCTGAAGCTGCTGGTCGAGCCGTCCTCGGCGATCGCGCTGGCGGCCGTACTCGGCGACCGCGAACGCTTCGCCGGACGCCGCGTCGGCATCGTGCTCTCGGGCGGCAACGTCGATCCCGACCAGCTGCCGTGGGTGGCGCATTGAAGCGACAGCGCGCCCCGCGCCGCCGCCTGCCCCGCCTGCTGCTGCGGCTGGCGCTGTTGTGCGCGCTGTGGCTGGGCGGTGTCGCGGCGTGGATCACCTGGGTGGGCGAGCGCGACCAGGCGGCCAAGGCCGACGCCATCATCGTGCTCGGCGCCGCCGCCTACGACGCTGCGCCGTCGCCGGTGTTCAAGGCGCGCATCGAGCACGGACTCGACCTGTACCGCAGCGGCTTCGCCGGCACCCTGGTCTTCACCGGCGGCTACGGCGGCGGCGGCGCGCGCTTCGCCGAATCGCAGGTGGCGCGGCGCTACGCGATCCGCGAAGGCATCCCCGAGGACGCGATCCTGATCGAATCGACCTCGCAGACCACCTACCAGAACCTGTTCGAAGCGCGGCGGCTGATGCAGGAGCACGGCCTGAGGCGCGCGATCGTGGTCAGCGACCCATTGCACATGGCGCGCGCGCTGCGGCTGTGCCGGGGCCTGGGCATCGACGCGCTCGGCTCGCCGACGCCGAGCACGCGCTTCCGTTCGCTGCGCACGCGCTGGGAGTTCCTCGCGCGCGAGGTGTACTTCTTCCACCGCGACCTGTTCGTCGACCCGTAGGCGCAACTGTCTGCACCTTCCTCCGCTTGCGGAGGGCGGGAGCAGACAGGCGCTCCTGCACGTTGCGGCCCGGATCGATATCATCCCCGTGCGCGAACGCCGCGCCCGCAGGGAGCACCACGATGCGCATCGACGGCAACCGCCTCCACGACCGCGGCACCGAACTGGTGCTCGCCTACTACGCGGCGTTCAACCGCGGCGACCGGGACGGCATGCTGTCGCTGCTCGCCGACGACGTGGTGCACGACCTCAACGAGGGCCCCCGCGAAACCGGCCGCGAAGCCTTCGCCGCGTTCCTGCAGCGCATGGACCGCTGCTACCGCGAGCAGCTGCGCGAGATCGTGGTGATGGCGACCGCCGACGGCAAGCGCGCCGCCGCCGAGTACGTGGTGCACGGCGAGTACCTCGTCGCCGACGAAGGACTGCCGCCGGCACGCGGCCAGCGCTACGTCCTGCCGGGCGGGGCGTTCTTCGGAATCGAATTCGGCGAGGGCGGCACGGGCAGGATCACGCGCGTGACCAACTACTACAACCTCGAGGACTGGTTGCGGCAGGTGCGTTGAGGTCGTTGCTCGCGCCCGAGGGCGCTCCTGCAGACATCGATGCCGCCCGCAGAAGCGTCTTCAGGCGCGATGCGCGGACATGTCGCGGACAAGCGGATCCGTTCCCGCCTCGTCGACAGCGACAAGCTGCGGCGCATGCGTCGACAACATGCACTGATCAGCGACACGCCATGACCGCACCATGGCCCAATTCATTCGACACGAGCCATGCGCGGACGACGGATTGCGCAGGCGAATCGCCAACGAACCCTCCGTTCGCGTTTCTGTGACCTCGATGGCTGCAATTTCCCCGTCGCTGTTCTGGAATGCCTGCCTGCCCGCGCGGCGGGCAGGTTTCCATCCAGCACAGGGAAGCGCACATGAACCCGTTGAATCCGATCCTCGTCCGCATCGCGTCGGCGTCGTTCGCCGCACTGCTGGCCTGCGTCGCCGCCGACGCCCGCGCCGTGGTGTACCAGGCCGAGAACTACGGCGCGTACTACGACACCACGCCGGGCAACAGCGGCGGCGCCTACCGCTCCGACGACGTCGACATCGAGCCCACCACCGATACCGGCGGCGGCCACAACGTCGGCTGGATCGCGACCGGCGAGTGGCTGGCCTACGCCGGCCTGTCGATTCCCACAAGCGGCAGCTACACCATCCGCATGCGGGTGGCGAGCCCGGTCGGTGCGACCGCCTCGGTCGACCTCAACGCCGGCTCGATCGTGCTCGGCAACTTCGCCATCCCCAACACCGGCGGCTGGCAAAACTGGACCACCGTCAGCAGGACGGTGAACCTCAGCGCCGGCACCTACAGCCTCGGCATGTACGCGCAGAGCGGCGACTGGAACTTCAACTGGATCGAGGTGGTGCCCGGCGGCACCTCCAACGCCCGCGCCGTCGTCCACGAGCACTGCAACTATGGCGGCTGGTCGGCGACGCTCGACGCGGGTTCGTACAACCTGGCCGCGCTGCAGGCGCGCGGCTTCGTCAACGACGGCGCGTCGTCGATCCAGGTGGCGCAGGGCTACGAGGCGGTGCTGTACGAGCACGACAACTTCGGCGGCGCCTCGATCGTCGTCCGCGGCAACGACGACTGCCTGAACAACGAGAACTTCAATGACCGGGCGAGTTCGATCGTGGTCCGGGCAGCCGGCCGCAACCTGGCGTGGTCGGACGAGTTCGACACCGCCAACCTCGCCAACTGGACCTTCGAAACCGGCGGCGGCGGCTGGGGCAACAACGAGCTGCAGTACTACACGAACGGGCAGAACGCCGTCATCCAGTACGACGCATCGATCGGCAGCAACGTGCTGGTGATCGAGGCGCGGCGCGGCGCGCCCGCCGGCGCAAGCTGCTGGTACGGCAGCTGCCAGTACTCGTCGAGCCGCATGATCTCGCGCGACAAGCGCTCGTTCCGCTACGGCCGCATCGAGGCGCGGATCAAGCTGCCGCAGACCCAGGGCATCTGGCCCGCGTTCTGGATGCTGGGCAACAACCTCGGCCAGGTCGGCTGGCCGCAGAGCGGCGAGATCGACATCATGGAGCACGTCGGCTACGAGCCCACGCTGACCCACGGCGCGCTGCACGGACCGGGCTATTCCGGCAACACGCCGTTCGCCGGCACCCACAACGTCAACCAGCCGGTGGACGCGGCCTACCACCTCTACGCGGTGGAATGGGACGCCAATGGCATCCGCTGGTTCGTCGACGGCCAGCAGTTCTACAGCGTCACCCGCGCGCAGGTCGAGGCGCGCGGCCCGTGGGTGTTCGACCAGCCGTTCTTCCTGCTGCTCAACGTCGCCGTGGGCGGCGACTGGCCGGGGAGCCCGGACGGCGGCAGCGTCTTCCCGCAGCGGATGTACGTGGACTACGTGCGCGTCTACCAGTGATCGACCGGCGTCGGACGCTGCTGCTGCATCCCGATCGGTGCCCGGCGGATCGCCGGGCACCGACGGGTCCTCACACTGGCCACAGCGGACCGCCGCATGCGGGAGCGCCTTCAGGCGCGATGCTTTTCCTCCCGAGTCCGGTTCAAAAGCATCGCGCCTGAAGCGCTCTCGCGGCGTCGCTCTTGCAGGGCAGGCGACCGGAGGGATTCGCGCGCGATGCCGCCGGGCCGGTAGGATCGTGCCCGTCGCCCGCCGCAGCGGCGCGCGGCGGTTCGACAATCTCGCATCGACACCGGAGCACGCATGCAGCGCACGACAGTCTCGATCCACCTTCTCGCATCCGCACTGTGCTGGCTTGGCTTCGGCGCGGCGCCAACCGTCGCCGCCGCCGACTTCCCGGCGAAACCCGCCGCAGCCCGCCATGCCGCGCCGATCGCTTCGTCCGCGGCCACCGTGCTGGTCTGGTCCGACGAATTCGACACCACCAACCTCGACAACTGGACCTTCGAGACCGGCGGCGGCGGCTGGGGCAACAACGAGCTGCAGTACTACACGAACGGCCAGAATGCCTTCATCCAGTACGACGCCATGGCCGGCAGCAACGTGCTGGTGATCGAGGCGCGGCGCGGCGCGCCCGCCGGCGCGAGCTGCTGGTACGGCAGCTGCCAGTACTCGTCCAGTCGCATGATCACGCTCGACAAACACGAGTTCCGGTACGGCCGGATGGAAGCGCGCATCCGCCTGCCGCAGACACAGGGCATCTGGCCCGCGTTCTGGATGCTGGGCGCGGACATCGGCCAGGTCGGCTGGCCGCAGAGCGGCGAGATCGACATCATGGAGCACGTCGGCTCCGAGCCGACGCTGACCCATGGCGCGCTGCACGGGCCGGGCTATTCCGGCAACACCCCGTTCTCGGGCACCCACGACCTGCGCCACTCCGCCGATGCGGCGTACCACGTCTATGCGGTGGAGTGGGACGCGAACGGCATCCGCTGGTTCGTCGACGACCAGCCGTTCTACAGCGTCACCCGCGCGCAGGTCGAGGCGCGTGGCCCGTGGGTGTTCGACCAGCCGTTCTTCCTGCTGCTCAACGTCGCGGTCGGCGGCAACTGGCCCGGCAGTCCGAATGCGAACAGCGTGTTCCCGCAGCGGATGTACGTGGACTACGTGCGGGTCTACCAGGCGCCCGGGCCGCGGCGACGCAGTGTCGGCAGCCAGCCGCTGGCGCCGCCGCGTGCCGCCGCTTCGCCGGCGAC
>JAFAEU010000274.1 GCA_023423855.1 Pseudomonadota bacterium
GGCTGAAGGTGCCGCCGGAATTGATGAAGCGCTGGTCGATGGCGACCACCGCGCCGCCCGAATCACGGATCCAGTTGCCGGCGAACAGGTCGTACTCGTCGATCAGCGTCTGCAGCCCGGGCGAGCGGATGGTGTTGATGCGCTCGATCTCCCACCAGTCGATGCTGAAATTGAAGTTCCCGGTCGGCGCCACCACCACGCCGAAGCTCGACTGCTTCGACTCCTCGGGATCGAGGTCGGGCTTGCCGCCGGACAGGATGATCGGCCGGATCTGCTCGCAGCCGGCGACGCCCGGGTTGTAGACGCCGCTGGGGCAGGTGGCGGGATCGGCGAGATCCAGGCCGGTGTAGGGCGTTTCGGCGATGCCGCGGAACAGCTTCGCGAAATCGGGCACCTTGAAGCCGGTGCTGTAGGCGCCGCGAAACGCGAGCCACTCGACCGGCTGGTACTTGAAGGAGTACTTGGGATTGGTCGTGGCGCCGAAGCCGCTGTAGTGGTCATAACGCCCGGCGAGCGTGACCTCCAGCGAATCGAACAGCGGCAGGTAGACCTCGGCGAACACGGCCTTGATGTCGCGGTGCACGGGATCGATGTAGTTCTGCCCGTCGCCGGGGGCGCCGAAGATCCAGGCGTTGCCGAGGATCGCCTCCGGCGGCCCGTAGAACTCGTATTCCTCGCGACGCAGGTCGACGCCGGTGGCGGCCTGCACCTCGCCTCCGGGCAGGCTGAATCCGAGTCCGCCGGAGAAGGTCGCGTCGAGGATCGTGCTGCTGGACTGACCGCCGTACAGCATCACGCCGCGGGCGGACGCGGCCTCCAGCGCGCTCATCGCCTCGGCGCTCTGCGGCTGGCCCGGCATCAGGAACGGGTTGAGCAGGCCGCTTCCGAGGATCTGCTTGAGCTGCGGCGTGTAGTAGTAGCCGTTGCCGAGCACGGATTCGGCGCGGCTGCTGGCATGCGAGAATCCGGTGCTGTAGTCCCAGCTGCCCAGCGTGCCCTCGAACGCGACCAGCATGCGCATGGCCCGGGTGGTGGTCTCGATCTCTCGCGGGCCGCAGGCCAGGCAGCGCCAGCGATAGGTGATCGGATTGCCGTAGACCAGGTTCGCGGTGCCGAAGTAGTCGGCCAGCGCGTTGTACACCATGTCGTAGGTGTCGCGAGTAAGGTCGTTGAGCGGATACGCGTCGAGCGCGGTCGCCGACTGCGTGGTGGAAGACGAGATCTGCTGCGCCTCGAACTGGCGTTTGGATTCGACTTCCGAGACCATCAGTTCGGCAATGATCCGGTGGTCGTCGTTGATCCGGAACGTGCCGCGGCCGACCATCTGCACCGTGTCCACGGGCTGCTGGATCACGCGCGCCCGGCCGTAGTCCCAGGCGCATGCGTAGCGGGATGCGGCCGACGCCCAGACGCGATGGTCGTAGGGCCCCATCATGTCGCCGCCCGCCTCGCATCCGGCCCCGCCGGGCAACTGCAGCGTGTTGATCGCGGTCATGCCGACGTCGTCCAGCGGATCGGCCAGGGAACCATTGATGAGGCCGCCAGCGAGATTGAACACGGTCGCGAACGGCGTGCCGCGCGTATCCGGGGACAGGCCGCGCTCGGGCTGGAAGCTGTCGGCGAAATCGCGGTCGACGCCGCGCAGGATCCGGTTGCGCTTGACGCTGAGCGCGGCCCAGGCGTTCCAGCGGTCGGTGTCGATGTCGCCGACGCCGCCGAGCAGGCTCGCCTGGTAGATCTCGCCGCCGCCGTCCTGGGTGACGTCCACGCCGGTCGTGGCGGACAAGCCCTGGTAGTCGGTGCGGGTGATGAAGTTGATCACGCCGCCGATCGCGTCGGTGCCGTAGACCGCCGACGCGCCATCGCGCAGGACCTCGACGCGATCGATCGCGGCGAAGGGAATCGAGTTCAGGTCGGCGACCATGCCGGCCAGCCCGTGCGTGGCGACGCGACGACCGTTGAGCAGCACCAGCGTCGCATCGGCGCCCTGCCCGCGCAGGTTTGCGCCGGAAACGCCATTGTTGCCGCGGGTGCCGGGCGGCGCGATGCCGCTGTTGGCGGCGAGGCTGTCGGCGCTGTTGCTGGCGATGTTCAGGAACTGCATCAGCTGCTCGGCCGAGGTGATGCCCTGGGCGTCGATCTCCTGCCTCTGGATGATCGTCACCGGCAGCGCCGCCTCGATGTCCGTGCGCTTGATGCGCGAGCCGGTCACGCTGATGCGGTCGAGCGTTCGCGTTGCATCGGTTTGCGCCGCGCCTGTCGGCTCATCCTGCGCGACGGCGGTTCCCGCCAAGGTCATTGCGATCGCGATCGCCAGCACCGCCCCCGGTGCCGAGCTGTTGCCGCTACGGATTGCCGACATGGAATTCCCCCGGAGTGATTGTCGTTGGCGGTGATGCGGGGAACGCCTGCATTCATGTTCCTCGCCCACCGCCGGAGCCCTGTTTCCATGCTGCTTAACATGCGATCGAGAACACTGTCAATTTGCTGTCATCTGCATCTGGTAGCGCGCATCGCAGGATCGGCGGTGCATGCGCGACGGGAATCCGCCGTGCCGGATTACCCGATGCAATGAGACAGGCATGCGGCCTGCAACCGCGGGAAGCATCGGAACGGGGCTTTTCCCAAGCGGGAACAAACCGGAGAAACGCCTGTCATTTCGACCGCAGGGAGAAATCTCCTCTCCCCGCGCCGGACGGAAGATTTCTCCCTGCGGTCGAAATGACAGTGTGCTGGATATCCTCTCCCGATCGCAGGGACGGGTCTTCGCCGGCCTCGTTCGGGCGAACAACCCAAAAAAGACGGCCACCGGAGTGGCCGTGCAAAGGGAGAGGTGTCGCGAAATCAGGCAATGGTCGAAGCCGGACTCAGAAGTTCCAGGTCACGACCAGTTGCATGTAGCGCGGGGACTGCCAGCGCGTGCCCTGTCCGAAGGTGCTCCGCATCACGCCGGGCTGCGACTCGTAGCGGCTGTGCACGTTGATGACCGTCTGCCTGTTGAGCAGGTTGTAGACGGAGAAGCGCGCCTTCAGGTCGATGCCTTCGACCGGCAGCGTCCAGGTGACGTTGGCGCCCAGGTTGTAGACCCAGGGCATGCGGCCGAACGCACCGCGCTCGGTGTACTCCAGTTGACGCGTCGTCCAGTCGCCGCAGTTCGCCACGCACAGCCAGCCCGTACCGCCGCTGCCGAACTCGTTGGTGAAGCTGCCTCCCGCGCGGTTGTCGTTGGGCCAGACCACGCCGAAGGCGGTGATCGGGCCGCCCGAGCGCACGCTCAACGTGGAGCCGAAGGACCACATCTCGTTGAGCTTGTAGCTGCCGCGCAGCTTGATCTGGTGGCGATAGTCGTTGAACAGCACGCCGTAGCGTTCGACGCCCGCCGGATGGTCGAAGTACTGGACCATGCCGGTATCGGCATAACCGAGGTCGGAGTTGACCGGCCCTTCCATGTTGCCCTCGGTCTTGGACCACAGGTAGCTGGCGTTGAACGCCCACTTGTCGTCCCAGGCGCGGTCGAGCTGGAACTCGACGGCCTTGTAGACGCGCTTGGGCTTGGGATACCCGACCACCTGGCCGCTGCCCAGCATGCGGTAGCCCTCCTGCGAGGTGTCGATCTCGAACCATTCCTCGGTCGTGGGACACCACAGGGTCGCCGTTTCGCCCGGGTTGATGATCGGCCAGTCGCCGGAATACCACGGACAAGCCTCGGGAGAGGAGTTGATCAACGCGTCCTCGATGGCGCGGTTGAGCGTGCGGTAGGTGGCATTGACGCCCCACGACCATTCGCGGTTGATGGCCTGCTGGAAGCCCAGGATGTACTCGTCCTGGTACACCTGCTTGAGATCGCGGTCGACGATGGTGCGGAAATCACCGCCGCCGGCGTTGTAGGAGCTGTCGACCGGACCGATCTGCGCGCCGACGATCGGGGCGAGGTAGGGGCTGCCGGTGATCGGGTTGTCGAGCGTCTGCCAGCCATCGAGCACGTAGAAGGTGTGCTC
>JAFAEU010000278.1 GCA_023423855.1 Pseudomonadota bacterium
GTTTCGGCCTGGTCTACGTCGGCTATTTCCTGCACGTGCTGCGCACCGCCGCGCGTGCGCCGAGCCTGCCGGCGGGCGGGGGCTGCCTGCTGGTGTTCGGCAAGCACGCGCCCGGCGGCCGCATCGACGGCGATTTCCGCCTGCGGCTGGGGCGCGCCGCCGAGGTCTGGCGACTGCAGCCGGCGCGGCCGCTGCTGCTGCTCGGCGGCGGCTTCGACGGTGGCGACAGCGAGGCCGAACTCGCGCGCCGCGGCCTGCTCGAGGCGGGGGTTTCGCCGGAGGCGACGATCCTGCTCGAACCCGAATCGCGCGACACCCTGCAGAACCTGCGCAACGCGCGCGAACTGCTGCGCGACCACCCGCACACCGGTCCCGTGGTGCTGCTGAGCAGCCGCTACCACCTCGCGCGCTGCGCGCTGTTCGCCCGCTGGCTGGGCTACGAGCACGAACTGTGCGCGGCCGAGCCGCGGCTGCCGTGGCGGCCGGACACGCTGTGGGCGATCGCCTGCGAATCAGCCTGGGTGTGCTGGGTCGACGTCGGCACGCGCTGGGCGCGGCTGGTTGGGCTGCGCGGGATGATCGCGCGGGTGAGTTGAGATCGCGGGAGCGGGCAGGAGATTTCTCCCTGCGGTCGAAATGACAAATTCCTGTCATTTCGACCGCAGGGAGAAATCTCCCATCCGAAATCTGCGCGACCGCCGGCCGCTGCCGCCTCAGCGCCGCAGGCAGCGCCCGAAGAACGATTCGCTCAGTCGGTAGCGGTGCAGCGCGTCCTTGCCGCGCAGTCCGTGCTTGGCCCCTGGATAGGTCATCAGCTCGAACGCCGTGCCGCGCTGCTGCAGGTCGCTCATCAGCGCGGTGGAATTGGTGAACAGCACGTTGTCGTCGGCCATGCCGTGGATCAGCAGCAGCGCGCCCGGCCGGATGTTCGCCGAATGCGCGAGCACGCGCGCATCGCGGTAGCCGTCGGGATTGGCGCCGGGCAGGTTCATGTAGCGCTCGGTGTAGTGGGTGTCGTACAGCGCCCAGTCGGTGACCGGCGCGCCGGCGACGCCGCAGGCGTAGTCGCCGGGTGCGCGGCCGAGCAGCATCAGCGTCATGTAGCCGCCGTTCGACCAGCCGTGCACGCCGATGCGCGCGCCGTCGACCCAGGGCTGCGCGCGCAGCCACTCCACGCCCTTGCGCTGGTCGTCAACCTCCACCGTGCCCTGCACGCCATACAGCGCGCCGCCGAAGTCGCGCCCGCGCCGCGGCGTGCCGCGGTTGTCGAGCGAGAACACCACGTAGCCGCGCTGCGCGAGGTACTGGTTGAAGAACGCATCGGCGCGCCCGGGCCAGGCGTCGAGCACGGTCTGCGCGGCGGGGCCGCCGTAGACGAAGACGACCACCGGATACTTCTTCGACGGATCGAAGCCGGGCGGCGTGATCAGGCTGGAGAAAAGCGCGGTTTCGCCATCGGCCGCCGTCAGCGGCTGGAACGCCGTGGGCCTGTGCGCGGCGCGGTAGGGCGCATAGGGATGCGCCGGGTCGTCGAGGTCGTTCGGCAGCAGCGTGGCGAGCCTGGTGCCGTCGGCCTTGAACAGCTCGATCTGCGGCGGCGTGGTCGTGTTCGACCAGTTGTCGACATACACGCTGGCGTTGCGCGCGAAGCTGGCGCTGTGGCTGCCGCGCTCCTGCGAGAGGGTGGCGATGCGCCCGCCTTCGAGCGGCACGACGTGGACGTGGCGCTCGGTCGGCGCGGCGGCGGGCGCGGGCAGCAGGTTGTCGCTGCGCACGCCGGGCAGGGTGGTGCGCATGCCGGCGCTGAAATAAACCAGCCCCTGCGCCTGGTCCACCGCCAGCAGCGCGTCCACGGGCCAGTCGCCGCGGGTGAGCTGAGTGAGTTGCGAGCCGTCCTCCGACGCCAGGTACAGGTGCTCGAAGCCGTCGCGCTCGGACGACCACAGGAAGCGTCCGTCCTCCAGGAAGCGCAGGCTGTTGTGCAGCGGCACCCAGGTTTTCGAGGTTTCGGTGACGAGCGTGCGCTGGCTGCCGGTGGCCAGCGTCGTTTCGACCAGTTCGAGCGTCTTTTGGTCGCGCGACTGGCGCTGGAAGGTCAATCGCCGCGGATCGCGCCAGTCGACGCGGGCGAGATAGATGTCCGGATTCGCGCCGATGTCGATCCACTGCGGTGTCGCGCCGGCCTTCGGCGCCACGACGCCGAGCCTGACCAGCACGTTCGGATCGCCCGCGGCGGGGTAGCGCTGCTCGACCACGTCGGTGCGGTCGGGATACACCTCGTAGCGCTTCTGGACCGGCACCGGCGACTCGTCGATGCGCGCGAAGGCGATGGCCGAATCGTCCGGCGCCCACCAGTAGCCGGTGTGGCGATCCATCTCCTCGTCGGCGACGAACTCGGCCACGCCGTTGCCGATGGTGTCGCTGCCGTCGGCGGTGAGCTGGATCTCCTCGCCGGTGGCGAGGTCGATCGCCCACACGTTGCGGGCGCGGACGAAGCCGACGAAGCCGCCCTTCGGCGAGAGTTTCGGATCGGTGGCGAAGCCGCCGCCGTCGGTGAGCTTGCGCACCGCGTCGCTGCCGGATTTCGACAGGTCGTACAGGTACAGCTCGCCGCCGAGCGGGAACAGCAGCGTCCTCGCATCCGGCGACCACTGGTAGTCGACGATGCCCGACAGCCCGGCGATGCGCTGGCGCTCGCGCCGCGCCTTCTCCTCGTCGCTCAGCGTTTCCTCGCCCGGCAGGACCACGCGCGAATCCACCAGCAGGCGCGTCTGCCCGCTGGCGACGTCGTACTCCCACAGGTCGAGCTGGTTGCGGTTGGCGTCCTTGCCGCGCAGGAAGGTCACGCGCGAACCGTCCGGCGCGACCTGCGGCTTCATCAGCGTAGGGCCGGAGAGCGGGGCGTCGCCGGTGATGGCTTCCAGGGTCAGCTGGCCCGGCGCGGGCGGATCGGCGAGTGCGGGCATGGCGGCAAGGGCGAGGGCTGTGGCGAGCAGGACGGGGAGGTGCATCCGCGGCTTCCGGAAGGGTTCGGATCGCCATTGTAGGAGCGCTATCCGCGGCAGGCGGAAATTCCGGCGGGGCTGGCCCCCACCCCAGCCCTCCCCCGTAGGCGGGGGAGGGAGCAAGGGCGGTTCGGTCGCGCGACCTTCCGGAATGCGGCGGCTTGAACTCCCTCCCCCGCCTGCGGGGGAGGGTTGGGGTGGGGGCCGGCCGCCGCCGCGAACCAACCCTCGCGCGGATCGCTCCCTTCCGG
>JAFAEU010000343.1 GCA_023423855.1 Pseudomonadota bacterium
CCGCCCGCGCGCAGCGTGCCGAACAGGCCGGCGGCGGTTTCGACGCGGTTCTCGAGGAACAGCACGCAGCGGTCGCCGTTGGCGAAACCCTGTCCGTGGACCAGCGCGGACGCGAAGCGTTCGGCCGTGTCGGCCAGGTCGGCGTAGGAGACACGCCTGCCGGCGCAGACCATGGCCACGTGCCCCGGGCGCTCGGCGGCGCGGGCGCGCAGGTGCGCCTCGTAACGCATCAGGCGTGGCTTCCCGGCTCGCCCAGCTTGGCGCCCACGTAGCGGACGAGGTTGGCGACGCTCTCTAGGTTCTCGGGCACGACTTCGTCGTCCTCGACGATGAAGCTGAATTCCTGTTCGAGCCAGGTCACGACGGTGAGTACGCCGATCGAATCGATGATGCCGCTCTCGAGCAGGCTTTCCTCCGAAGGCAATTCCTCCGGAACCGGGAAATTCTCATGGATGAACGCGCGGACGCGGGACTCGATGTCGTCCAATGGTGGAATCCTCCTGTGGTCGCGCGCCCCGTTCCCCCGAGCGTGCGATCAGGCGCCCGAGCGGGCGCGAATGGCGGTGTAGTGTGCCAGAACGGACGCGTCGATACACGTCGATTCCGCTCCGCCACAGCGGTCGCGGGCGAGCGGAATCGCGTTCATCCGCCCGATGCCGACGGCTTCGCTGTGGCGGCCGCCCCGGTGTCGTGCGCTGCCGCCTTGGCCGTCCCGGCACGCGCCGGCGCGGGTTTCGGCACCAGGTGCTCGCGGCCCGGTGGCGGGGTCAAGGTGCCGATGCGGCGCGCCGGATTTCCGGCGACGACGGTGTACGGCGGCACGATGCCCGAGACGACCGAACGCGCCGCGACGATGCTGCCTTCCCCGATCTCGGTGCCGGGCAGCACCAGCACGCCGATCCCGATCCAGACGTTGTCGTGGACGATGATCGGCTTGACGTCGGCGCCGTCGGGCGGAGCCCCCGCCTTGCGCATTTCCGGGTCGGTATGGTGGCCGCCGGCGTCGCGGAACGACACCGAGCCGGCGACCTGGACATGGGATCCGAGCCGGATCTCGCGGCCGACCACGAAGCTGGTTTCGTGCGCGAGATCGGTATGGTCCCCGATGGTGAGTTTCGGCCGCTCGACGAAGCGCGCCGCGAAAATGATGCTGAGCTTGCCGCTGACGTGCACGTAGTCGCCGAGCGCCAGTTCGCCGCGGCCGCGGATCCACGGCACGTAGATGCCGGTGGTGACGCCCCTGCCGACGCGGGTGCAGTAGGCCTTCAGCAGCGGCTCGGCGATCAGGATGCGGCGCAGGAAGAACACCACGCCGCGCAGCGCGAGGAATACCCAGAGATAGGGCAGGATGATCAGGCGGGGCGCGGGCAGGGTGAAGTAGCGCAGGCGCGCCCGCAGGCCCCGGATCAGTTGCGCCATGGGATGGGGAGAGTTCGCGGCCCAATGCCTGAAGGAGGCTGCCCGCTTCATTGGCATCTGACCATTCCCGCCTTCACAGATTCTTCACGCGGCAAGAGTACCGAGATTCCCGGCTGGCGGAATGCATGCGCCTCATCGCACGCCACGCCCGAACAGGACGACCTCGAACGTCTGGATGAGGATCAGCACGTCGAACATGAGGTTGTGGTTCTTGACGTAGAACAGGTCGTACTTGAGTTTTTCTTCCGCGTCCTGCTTCGATGCGCCATAGGCGTAGCGCAATTGCGCCCAGCCAGCGAGTCCGGGGCGCACGCAGTGGCGCAGGCTGTAGTAGCGCAGTTCCGCATCCAGCTCGGACACGAACTGGGGTCGTTCCGGGCGCGGTCCGACGATGCTCATGTCGCCGCGCAGGATGTTCCACAGCTGCGGCAACTCGTCCAGGCGCGTGCGCCGGATGATCCGCCCCACGCGGGTGATCCGGTTGTCGTTCCTGCCAGCCCAGCGGGCGATGCCGTCCTGCTCCGCATCGGTGCGCATGCTGCGGAATTTCACCAGCGAGAACATCGAGCCCAGCAGGCCGACGCGCTCCTGCCGGTAGAGGATCGGCTGGCCCGGCCCCGATTCGATCCGGATCGCGAGGGCGACCAGCAGCAGCAACGGCCAGGTCAGCGCCAGCACCGCGAGCGAGGCAGCCATGTCCATCGCGCGCTTGCTGAGCTGGCGGCCGAGCGAACTGTCGAAGCCGCCGGAGAACACCAGCCACGACGGGTCGGTGAGCGCCAGCTTGATCTTGCCCGCCTCGCGTTCGAAGAACGACGACAGGTCGGTGACCTGGATGCCGATCTGCTTGCACTGCAGCAGGTCCTGCATGGGCAGCCCACCGCGCCGGTCATCGGGCCCGAACACGATCTCGTCGATGCGGTTGAGCAGGGCCCATTCGGCGAGCGGGGCGTCGACCGAAACCAGCTTGTCGGCGGCGATGACGGACGTTTCGTTGCCGTAGGGGACGTAACCGACCAGGCGGAACCTGCGGCGGTCCGATTGCCTGCGCAGGCGCTGCTCGATCAGGGAGGCCCGTTCGCCGGAACCCAGCACGAGGATCCGCTGCTTCAGTGCGTCCACGTCGATCACGCGCTCGGACACGACCCGCAGGACGGCGATGGACACGAAGCCGAACAGCAGCGCCATCGCAAGGATGCCGCGCCCAAGCGCAAGGGGCGGGAACAGGTAGAAGATCACCAGCAACCCGAGTGTCCCGAGCATGAATCCGACGGCCTGCCGGGCGAGCGCACCGAACCATGTCTCGCGCAGGTGGGTCTGGTACAGGCCCATCGCGGTCATGCCGACCAGGATCATCGTCGCGAACAGCAGTGCACGCACGCCCTGCAGCCAGAGTGCGGTGTAGGAGTTGAGCGGTTCGGGGTAGCTGATGAAGCGCACGTAGATCGCGAGGAAGACGGCACCGACCAGCAGCAGCACTTCCAGCGTGACGATCAGCGCCCGCCAGCGGGAAGCCGTGCGGCGCATGAAACGCGGCATCAGGCTGCTGGTCGCCGCGGCAGCCGGCTTCTGCATGGCATCGTCGAATTCCGCCTTGTTCATGCGCCTCGCCCCCTGGCAGCGCCCGCGTGGGCAGGTAGTGCGCCGTTTCCGGCGCGGAACCGCCAGCGACCTGTCTGGTTCCGTGTCTGTTCCGAAAAAATCCATGTGGGCCGGAAGCGGGATGGTTCCCCACAGCCCCGGCGCCATTCGGCTTGTCCTGATGTATGAGTACGCAGTCGCGGCCGCGAAGGGGACAGCGCGGGGGATCCTGTCGCCGCCGGTCCCCCGTCGTCGGCGGTGGATCGGCGTCACGGACCCCGAACCGGGCCGTGGATGGCGCCGGTGTGCGGAGTCGGAGATCGAGCGGGCGCGTGCCGGAGCGGGCGGATTGGCCGATCCGGCGCGATCATGCATCCGCGGGCACGGCTGGGGCTGCGTCCTTGCGGGGAACGGTCCGGATGAAGGGACGCGGGGCGATCACCACGGCGCGGGCACGGCCGGACGCCGCGCGGGCCGCCTGCGGGGACAGCAGTCCGTGCAGCGGGACTTGGAATCCCGCCGCCCGGACGCGGCCGGCGGCTCAGCCGGCAGGAGGCTGCAGCGGGGCGGAGCCGTTGCTGCGGCGGCCGGCCGCACCGCCGTAGGTCGCCTTCCAGTGGCGCATCAGCTCGCGCAGCGCCTGGGGC
>JAFAEU010000001.1 GCA_023423855.1 Pseudomonadota bacterium
CGGGGGAGGGGGTCAGGAGCCGCGGCTTTTTGCTCCCTCCCCCGCCCGCGGGGGAGGGCCGGGGTGGGGGCCAGACCAAGCGCCGACACCCCCGCCCCACGAATGCACTATATTGGTGCAATGTCGCCCCCCATCGCCTCCGATCCCGCCCTCGACGTCCTGGTCACACCGGTCGTCCGCGCCGATCGCCACGGCCGGGTGACGGCCTGCAACCAGGCCTTCGCGCGCTGGCTGGGGGTGAGCCAGAAGCGCCTGCCCGACCAGCCGCTGGTGGCGCTGGAGGCCGAGGGCGACAGCCTGCGCTATGCGCTGCACCAGCTGGACGACGCCGAGGGACCGCGCCGCCTGGGGCGGGTAGCGCTGGCCTTCCTCGGCGGCGAGCCGCGCTTCGCCGACGTCTGGCTGACCCGCGAGGCCGGGGGCGGGATGCTGCTGGAGGCGCATCCGGTCGATGAATTCCCCGGCGAGGATCCGGCCCGCGCGCTGCCGCTGGCGCTGTCGGCGGCGCTCAAGGGCCTGGCGCACGAGCTGCGCAATCCGCTGGCCGGGCTCAAGGGCGCGGCACAGCTGCTCGGCCGCCGCACCACCGATGCCGACGCGCGCGAGCTGGTGGCGCTGATCGAATCCGAAGTGCAGCGCCTGGCGCAGTTGGTCGACCAGTTGATGTCGCCGGCGCCGCCGCAGCCGCACCGGCCGCTCAACATCCACGGCGTGCTGGAGCAGGTGGTGCGCCTGGCCGAGCAGGAGGCCGGCTGGGCGGTGCGGCTGGTGCGCGACTACGACCCCAGCCTGCCGCCGCTGCGCGGCGATCCCGATCGCCTGACCCAGGCGGTGTGGAACCTGGTGCGCAACGCGATCCAGGCCGGCGCCGCCAACATCGTGTTGCGCACGCGCGTCGAGTTCGGCGTGCGCATCGCCGAGGACGTGCATCCGCTGGCGCTGCGCATGGAGATCGGCGACGACGGCCGCGGCGTGCCCGAGGCGCTGGCCGAGCAGATCTTCCTGCCGCTGGTCTCGGGCCGCGCCGACGGCAGCGGGCTGGGGCTGGCGATGGCGCAGCAGGTCGTGCGCGAGCACCGCGGCTCGCTCGGCTACCGCTCGCGGCCCGGGCATACCGTGTTCACGCTGCTGCTGCCGCTGGCCGAGGACGCCGGCGGCGTGCCCGACCGCGCCGAAGGAGACGCGAACCCATGAACGCAACGGGGATGAACGATGCCGGCTGAAGGCGCTTCGGTATGGGTGGTCGACGACGACCGTTCGGTGCGCTTCGTGCTGGCGACCGCGCTCAGCGATGCCGGCTACGCCGTGTCCGGCTTCGACTCGGCGCAGACGGCACTGGCCGCGCTGGCCTCGCGGCCGCCGCCGCTGCTGCTGTTCACCGACGTGCGCATGCCCGGCGACGACGGCCTCAAGCTGCTCGAGAAGATCAAGCAGTCGCATCCGCAGTTGCCGGTGGTGGTGATGTCGGCCTACACCGACGTCGCCAGCACCGCCGGCGCGTTCCGCGGCGGCGCGCACGAGTTCCTGTCGAAACCGTTCGACCTCGACGAGGCGGTGGAACTGGCCGCGCGCGTGCTCGGCGAGCGCGCCGAGGCCGAACCGCCGCCGTCGGAGGCCGAGCCGGCCGGCGACGTGCTGGTCGGCGACACCCCGGCGATGCGGCAGCTGTTCCGCGCCATCGGCCGCCTCGCGCAGGCGCCGCTGACGGTACTGGTCACCGGCGAGACCGGCACCGGCAAGGAACTGGTCGCGCGCGCCCTGCACCGCGAGTCGCCGCGCGCGCGCCAGCCCTTCGTCGCGCTCAACACCGCGGCCATTCCCGCCGAGCTGCTGGAGAGCGAACTGTTCGGCCACGAGGCCGGCGCCTTCACCGGCGCCGCCAGGCGCCACATCGGCCGCTTCGAGCAGGCCGACGGCGGCACCCTGTTCCTCGACGAGATCGGCGACATGCCGGCCTCGCTGCAGACGCGGCTGCTGCGCGTGCTGGCCGAGGGCGAGTTCTTCCGCGTCGGCGGGCGCGAGCTGATCCGGGTCGACGTGCGCGTGATCGCCGCCACCCACCAGGACCTCGAAGCGCTGGTCGGCGAGGGCCGCTTCCGCGCCGACCTGCTGCACCGACTCGACGTGGTGCGCCTGCGCCTGCCGCCGCTGCGCGAGCGGCGCGGCGACGTGCCGGTACTGGCCGAGCGTTTCCTGCACGAGGCCGCGGAGAAGTTCGCCGCGCCGCCGAAGCGCTTCGGCAAGGCCGCGCTCGAGCGGCTGCTGCGGCACGACTGGCCGGGCAACGTGCGCGAACTGGAGAACCTGTGCTGGCGCCTGGCCGCGCTGGCGCCGGCCGACACCATCACCCAGTCCGACCTCGACGGCATGCTGTCGTCCGGCGACGAGCGCGCGAGCGGCGACTGGGACGCCGCGCTCAAGGCCTGGGCACGCGAACGGCTGGCCGCCGGCGAGACCGACCTGCACGCCCGCGCCCGCGAGCGCCTCGACCACGCCCTGCTGGAA
>JAFAEU010000048.1 GCA_023423855.1 Pseudomonadota bacterium
GGTCGGGCGCGTTCTCGGCGATCTTGCGCAGGATGCGGCGCATGATCTTGCCCGAACGCGTCTTCGGCAGGCCCGGCGCCCACTGCAGGAAGTCCGGGGACGCGATCGGCCCGATCTCCTTGCGCACGTGCGCGACCAGCTCCTTGAGCAGTTCGTCGCTCTCGACCTCGCCCGCCACCAGGGTGACGTAGGCATAGATGCCCTGGCCCTTGATGTAGTGCGGGAACCCGACCACCGCGGCCTCGGCGACCTTGGGGTGCAGCACCAGCGCGCTCTCGACCTCGGCGGTGCCGATGCGATGGCCAGAGACGTTGATCACGTCGTCGACGCGGCCGGTGATCCAGTAGTAGCCGTCCTCGTCGCGGCGGCAGCCGTCGCCGGTGAAGTACATGCCCGGATAGGTCTTGAAGTAGGTGTCGATGAAGCGCTGGTGGTCGCCGTAGACCGTGCGCATCTGGCCCGGCCAGGAGTCGAGCAGCACCAGGTTGCCCTCGGTCGCGCCTTCGAGCCGCTTGCCTTCGGCATCGACCAGCGCCGGCTGCACGCCGAAGAACGGCAGCGTCGCCGAACCGGGCTTGAGGTCGATCGCGCCGGGCAGCGGCGAGATCAGGATGCCGCCGGTCTCGGTCTGCCACCAGGTGTCGACCACCGGGCAGCGGCCGTCGCCGACCACGTCGTAGTACCAGCGCCAGGCCTCGGGGTTGATCGGTTCGCCGACGCTGCCGAGCAGGCGCAGGGAGGCGCGCGAGGCCTTCTTCACCGGCTCCTCGCCCTCGCGCATCAGCGCGCGGATCGCGGTCGGCGCGGTGTAGAAGATCGTCACCTGGTGCCTGTCGATGACGTTCCAGAAGCGCGAGAAGTCGGGGTAGTTGGGCACGCCCTCGAAGATCAGCCAGGTCGCGCCGTTCGCCAGCGGGCCGTAGACGATGTAGCTGTGGCCGGTGACCCAGCCGACGTCGGCGGTGCACCAGTAGACGTCGTCCTCGCGCAGGTCGAACACCGCCTCGTGGGTATAGGCGGCGAACAGCAGGTAGCCACCGGTGGTGTGCAGCACGCCCTTGGGCTTGCCGGTGCTGCCGGAGGTGTAGAGGATGAACAGCGGGTCCTCGGCGTTCATGCGTTCGGGTTCGCAAGCGGCCGGCTGCGGGTCGACCACGGCGTCGTACCAGCGATCGCGCGGCATCTGCATGTCGACCGCGCCGCCGGTGTGGCGCACGACCAGCACGGTTTCCACGGTGTTGGTGCCCGGCAGCTTCAGCGCGGCGTCGACGTTGGCCTTGAGCGGCACCTTGCGGCCGCCGCGCAGGCCCTCGTCGGCGGTGATGATCAGCTTGGCGCCGCAGTCGCCGACGCGGTCGGCGATCGAGTTGGGCGCGAAGCCGCCGAACACCACCATGTGCACCGCGCCGATGCGGGCGCAGGCGAGCATCGCCACCGCGGCCTCGACGATCATCGGCAGGTAGATGGTGACGCGGTCGCCCTTCTGCACGCCCAGCTCGCGCAGGGCGTTGGCGAGCTTGCACACGCGCTCGTGCAACTCGCGGTAGGTGACGTGCCTGGCCGGCGAGTCGGGGCTGTCGGGCTCGAAGACCAGCGCGGTCTTGTCGCCGCGCGCATCGAGGTGCCGGTCGAGGCAGTTGACGCTGGCGTTGAGCTCGCCGTCGCCGAACCAGCGGATGCGGAAGTCGGCCAGGTCGTAGCTGACGTCCTTGATGACGGTCGGCTTGCGGTACCAGTCCAGGCGCTCGGCGGCCTTGCCCCAGAAGGCCTCCGGATCCTTCACCGAGGCCGCGTAGTCGCGCTCATAGGCCGCCTTGTCGATGCGCGCGCGTTCCGCGAATCCAGGCTTGACGGGGTAGATGTCGCTCATGTCGCCCTCCCGAGGCTTTGCCAGTCAAAAGTGCATGGTTCCAGTGTGCCCCATCCGGGCATATTGCATCGCAACATGGCGCTTGGACTTTGGTCGCAAGTCCGCGCGCCCCCTACCAAAGACGAATAGGCACCACCGGCGCCGGCGCGCAGCCTCGGCGTGTCTCATGCGCATACCTATTCTCTGGGAGGGGAAGTTGATGACCAAACGCAGGCCACTGCGGCCGTTGGCGGCCGCAATGATGATCGCGCTGATCGCGCCCGGAGTGGCGTTCGGGCAGACCGCGAAGGAACGGGAACTGGAGGCGCGCATCGCCCAGCTCGAGGCGCAGGTGCAGGCGCTGCTGCAGTCGCAGCAGCAGACGCAGGCGACGGTCGCCGAGACGCGGACCCAGCTCGACGAGGTAAAGGTGGCGCAGGGCGCCGCGGACGACGGCAAGCCGCGCATCCAGCGCTCGCCGATCCTGACCGCGGGCAACCCCGGCAGCACCTTCTCCTACGGCGGCTTCATCAAGCTCGATGCGATGACCACCGACACCAGCGACGGCGTCATCGCCGACGGTTCCGCCGGCCGCCTGTTCTACGTGCCATCCACGATCCCGGTCACCGCCAACGGCGCCGAGCCCGACACCGATCCCTACACCGACTTCCACGCCGCGTTCTCGCGCTTCTGGCTCGCCGCCGACCACGTCACCGAGGGTGGTGACAAGTTCAAGGCGATGATCGAGGTCGACATGTTCGGCGGCGGCAGCGCCAACCTCGGCAACGAGGTCTCGACCAACACCCACGGCGTCACCGTGCGCCACGCCTACGTGAGCTGGAACAAGTGGCTGGCCGGCCAGACCTGGTCGAACTTCCAGGACGTGGCCGCGTTGCCGGAGGCGGTCGACTTCGTCGGCGTCACCGAAGGCACCACCTTCGTGCGCCAGGCCCAGGTCCGCTACACCAGCGGCCCGTTCTCGGTCGCGCTCGAGAATCCCCTCACCACCGTCAGCAACGTCGCCACCGCGGCGCGCAACAACGCCGGCGGCAGCAACCTGGTGCCGGACCTGACCGCGCGCTACGTGACCAAGGGCGACTGGGGCCACTTCAGCGTCGCCGGCCTGCTGCGCCAGCTCAAGTCGGGTGACGAGAGCACCAGCGGCGCCGCGGTCAGCCTGTCGGGCAGGTTCAACCTCGGCGCCAGCGACGACATCCGCTGGATGGCGAACTATGGCTCGGGCATCGGCCGCTACCTGGCCTTCGGCTTGGGCGCGGACGCCGTGCTCGACGCCAACGGCGAACTGCATGCGCAGAACGGCGCAGGCGGCTTCGTCGCATGGCGCCATGCCTTCACCCCGCAGCTGCGCACCAACCTGATGTACTCCGTTGCCGAATTCGACAACGACAAGGGCCTGGCCGGCTGGGGCCCGCTGAGCTACGCCGCCGTTGAACGCGCACAGTCGTTCCACGCGAACCTGATCTATTCCCCGTTCCCGAAGCTCGACATCGGTGCGGAGATCAGCTGGGGCGAACGCACGCTTGAGGACGACCGCGAGGGCGACCTGAGGCGTATCCACACGACCGTCAAGTACAGCTTCTAAGGGGAGCCGAAGATGTCAACAAGCAATCCAGCCGTCCACACGGGCGGCATGACCAAGGAACACCGCAAGGTCATCCTTGCCTCGAGCCTCGGCACCGTGTTCGAGTGGTACGACTTCTACCTGTACGGCTCGCTCGCGGCCGTCATCGCGGTCCACTTCTTCTCCTCGCTCGCCCCGGGACCGGCGTTCATCATGGCGCTGCTGACGTTCGCCGCGGGCTTCGCGGTGCGCCCCTTCGGTGCCATCGTGTTCGGGCGCCTGGGCGACCTGATCGGACGCAAGTACACCTTCCTCATCACCATCGTGATCATGGGCGTGTCGACCTTCCTCGTCGGCATCCTGCCCACCTACGCGACGATCGGCATCGCCGCGCCGATCCTGCTGGTGGTCTTGCGATGCCTGCAGGGCCTGGCGCTGGGCGGCGAGTACGGCGGCGCGGCGACCTACGTCGCCGAGCATGCGCCGCACGGCAAGCGCGGCCTGTACACCAGCTTCATCCAGACCACCGCGACGGTCGGCCTGTTCCTGTCGCTGCTGGTGATCCTCGGCTGCCGCCTGATCATGGGCAACGAGACCTTCGCCGAGTGGGGCTGGCGCGTGCCGTTCCTGATCTCGTTCGTGCTGCTGCTGATCTCGGTGTGGATCCGCATGCAGCTCAACGAGTCGCCGCTGTTCCAGAAGATGAAGGAAGAGGGCACCCGCTCCAAGGCGCCGATCACCGAGAGCTTCGGCAACTGGAGCAACGGCAAGATCGTGCTGCTGGCCCTGCTCGGCGCCACCGCCGGCCAGGCCGTGGTGTGGTACGCCGGCCAGTTCTACGCGCTGTTCTTCATGACCCAGACCCTGAAGGTCGACGCCATCACCGCCAACCTGTTCATCGCGGCGGCGCTGGCGATCGCCACCGGCGGCTTCATCTTCTTCGGCTGGCTGTCGGACAAGGTCGGCCGCAAGCCGATCATCATGGCCGGCTGCCTGCTGGCCGCGGTGACCTACTTCCCGATCTTCAAGGGCCTGATGTCTTTCGGCAATCCCGCGCTGTACGCCGCTTCGCAGGAGAATCCGGCGGTGGTGGTGGCGGATCCGAAGGACTGCTCGTTCCAGTTCGTCCCGGGCGAGCTCAAGAGCCACGTCAAGTTCAGCAACTCCTGCGACATCGTCAAGAACCTGCTGAACGCGCGCAGCGTGAACTACACCAACGAGGCCGCCCCTGCAGGCTCGCTGGCCGCCGTGCGCATCGGCGAAACGGTGATCCAGAGCGTCGACCTGAGCGCCCTGTCGGGCGACGAGGCCGCGGCCGCCCAAGCCAAGCTGACCTCCGACCTGACCGCCGCGATCGACGCCGCCGGCTATCCGAAGG
>JAFAEU010000054.1 GCA_023423855.1 Pseudomonadota bacterium
TCGCCGGCACCATCCACCCGCACCCGACGCTCGGCGAAGCCGTGCAGGAAGCCGCGCTGCGCGCGCTGGGCCATGCCCTGCACATCTGATCCAGGGAACCACTGAACAATTGTCATTTCGAGCGCAGCGAGAAATCTGCTCCTTGATTTCCCGAGATTTCTCACTTCGTTCGAAATGACAAGCAGGGCTTTTCTGCATCGCCCCACTCTCCTTTCGGCCATAGCCATGAGCACAGACCCTTCCGCCACGTTCCGCCTCTTCCCGTCCGACCACCCGGTCCCCGACGACGCGCGCGACGCCATCCTCGCCAGCCCCGGCTTCGGCCAGCACTTCAGCGACCACATGGCGGCGATCGACTGGACCGTCGACGCGGGCTGGCACGACGCGCGCGTGCAGGCCTACGGCCCGCTGGTCCTGTCGCCCGCGTCGGCGGTGCTGCACTACGGCCAGGAAATCTTCGAGGGCCTGAAGGCGTTCCGCCACGCCGACGGCTCGGTCTGGAGCTTCCGCCCCGAAGCCAACGGCGCGCGCCTGCAGCGCTCCGCGCGGCGCCTCGCGCTGCCGGAACTGCCGGTGGACCTGTTCGTCGAATCGATCCGGCAGCTGGTGCGGGCCGACGCGGCGTGGGTGCCGTCGGGCGGCGAATCCAGCCTCTACATCCGCCCCTTCATGATCGCCAACGAGGACTTCCTCGGCGTGCGCCCGGCGCAGCGCGTGGCCTACTACGTCATCGCCAGCCCGGCCGGCGCCTACTTCAAGGGCGGGATCAAGCCGGTGTCGATCTGGCTGTCGCGCGACTACGCGCGCGCCGGGCGCGGCGGCACCGGCGCGGCCAAGTGCGGCGGCAACTACGCCGCCTCGCTGCTGCCGCAGAAGCAGGCCTACGACAACGGCTGCGCGCAGGTGCTGTTCCTCGACGCCGAGAGCGGTCGCCACGTCGAGGAACTGGGCGCCATGAACCTGTTCCTGGTCGGGCGCGACGGCCGCGTGGCCACGCCGGAACTGTCCGGCAGCATCCTCGAAGGCATCACCCGCGCCAGCGTGATCCAGCTGCTGCGCGACCGCGGCCACGAGGTGGTCGAACGCCGCATCGACATCGCCGAATGGATCGACGGCGTGCGCTCGGGCGAGATCGCCGAAGTCTTCGCCTGCGGCACGGCGGCCAGCATCTCGCCCATCGGCGTGCTCAAGGGCCATGATTTCAGCGTCGGCAGCGCCGACGCCGAGGCCGGCGAAGTGACGATGGCGATCCGCAGGGACCTGACCGACATCCAGTACGGCCGCGCGCCCGACCGGCACGGCTGGCTGACGCGGTTGACGGCGTGAGGAAAAAGAACGCCGTCAAGGAAAAGAACATTGTCATTTCGAGCGCAGCGAGAAATCTCGGTCGGGGTGATCCTCCGAACACCTGCCGTTTCAACCTCGGACTTGATCCGGGGAAAGATTTCGACCTTTGATCCGACGCAGATCCCTCACTGCGTTCGGGATGACAAGTCGGACATTTCCGGTCCAGCAACAAACCGTAGCTTCATCCCACGTCCACCGGGAGCCTGCATGACCCGCCAACGCCTCGCCCTCGCCGCCCTCGTTGCCGCCGCCCTCGCCCTGCCGCTCGCCGCGGCCGAGCCGGACGACCAGGCCAGGCCGCGCACCACGCAGGACATCCTCGACGCCTCGCAGCCGTCCGACTGGCGCACGCCCGATCCCGCCAACACGCTCTACATGGACCTGGCAGCGGGCCGCGTGGTGATCGAACTGGCGCCCGCGTTCGCGCCCGAGCACGTCGCCAACATCCGAACGCTGGCGAAGGAAGGTTTCTGGAACGGCACCAGCCTCTACCGCTCCCACGACAACTTCGTGGTGCAGTTCGGCGACGCCGACGCCGACGACCCGGAGAAGGCGAAGTCCACCGGCAGCGCGAAAACCAAACTCCCGGCCGAGTTCGAGCGCGATGCGAAGGGCCTGCCGTTCCATGCCCTGCCCGACCGCGACGGCTGGGCGGCGCAGGTCGGTTTCGCCGACGGTTTCCCCGCGGCGCGTGACGGCGCGCAAGGACAGGCGTGGATGGCGCACTGCTACGGCGCGCTCGGCGCGGGACGCAACCTCGAGGCCGACAGCAGCATCGGCGCCGAACTCTACGTCGTCACCGGGCAGTCGCCGCGCCAGCTCGACCGCAACATCACCGTGGTCGGCCGGGTCATCCGGGGCATGGACCTGCTCAGCGCGACCCCGCGCGGCCCCGAGCCGATGGGCTTCTACGACGATCCGGCGCAGCGCACGCCGATCAAGGCCATCGTCCTCGCCGCGGAGGTGCCGGAGGCGGAGCGCGAGCGCATCGAGGTGCTGCGCACCGACACACCGACCTTCGACGCCCTGGTCGAATCGCGCCGCAACCGCCGCGACGACTTCTACAAGCGCCCGGCCGGCCACATCGACCTGTGCAACATCGCGATCCCGGCGCGCACGCCCGGCGCGACGAAGGACTGAACGCGGGCCACGCGGAATCGTCACGCGGCGTTTGCCCGCGCGCGCCTAGGCTGCGGTCGTCCCCACCGCAGCCGAGGCACCGATGGCCCTGCTCCGCTTCCGCATCGCCGGCGACGACGACCACGTCCGCGCGATCATCAACCTGCTGCAAAGCCTCGACGACATCGAGCACGTCGAGGAGGTCGACGACCTGATGCCGCACATGGACGACGCGGATTCGAGTTCCGCCGGCCTGTCCGACGCCATCGGCGCGCAGACCCACGGGATCGAGGTGGAAGTCCCCAACCCGTCCACCGCGCGCAAGGTGCGCGAGGCGGTGGAGGCGCTTGCGTTCGACCTCGATGCGCTGGTGGAGGTCGAGGAGGACGAGGCGGATTAGGCAGATCGTCCATCCGTCCCTGACAGGCCGTCATCCCGGCGAAAGCCGGGATCCATTTTCACGGCCAACTGTCCCGAGGCGCGGTCCCACGCCCCTGGTCGAGGAAGATCCAAATGGATCCCTGCTTTCGCCGGGATGACGGCTGACTGACGACAGCCGTTCCTAGGCTCAATCCGCCGCCGGCAGCGCGTCGATCAATTCCACCATGCGCCTGCGCTGCGCCTCGTCCGGCAGCCGCCCGCGCGCCGCGCCGAGGTTGTCGAGCATGTTGCGCGCCTTGCTGGTCGCGGGCGTGATGCAGGTCACCGCCGGGTGCGCGGCGACGAACTTGAGCATGAACTGCGCCCAGGAATGCGCGTCGAATTCCGCCGCCCACGCCGGCAGCGGCCGGTCGCCGATCCGGCTCCACAGCCGCGTCCGCCCGAACGGCAGGTAGACCAGCACGCCGATCCCGCGCGCCTGCGCCAGCGGCAGGATCGTCTCCTCGACGTCGCGGTTGTCGATCGCGTAGTCGACGCCGATGAAGTCCAGCGGCTCCCTCTCCATCGCCTCGATCAACCGCGGATAGGCCGGCTTGCTGGTCGAGGTCACGCCGATGTAGCGCACCCGGCCTTCGGCCTTGAGCGCCTTCAGGATGCCGAGCTGGGTCGGGATGTCGGCCAGGTTGTGCACCTGGACCAGGTCGAGCTTGTCCTTGCCGAGATGCCGGAACGAAGTCTCGATCTGCTCACGCGCCGCGGCCGGATCGGCCTTGTCCCCGCCGCGCGGCACGACGTTCACCTTGGTCGCCCAGAACACCTTGTCGGTGAGACCAAGCTCGCGCGCGAGATCGCCCGCCACCTCCTCCGACGCGCCATAGGACGGCGCCGTGTCGAACACCGTCCCGCCGCCGTCGACCAGCGCCTTGAGCACGTCGCGCAGCGCCGAAACGTCCTCGCTGCGCGCCACCTGGGAAAACGTCGCCGAACTTCCCAGGCCCACCAGCGGCACCTGTTCCCCGCTGGAGGGAATGGCGCGGGTCAGCAGCGGCGCCGCGTCGGCGGCGAGCAGCCGTCCGGGCGGCAGGGCGGCCGCCATCGCGGCGGCCAGCGAGAACTTCAGGCAATCACGGCGCGTGGTCATGCGCGGTCTCCTTCGGGGGCGGGACGGGCGTTCGCGGCGATGCGGCAGGCCCGAGTCTGGCCAATCCGGCGCGCGGATTCAAACCGCGGTGCGGCATTGTGCTGCGTGTGCACGCCTGCGTGCACACGCCATCGCCGGCAATTCCGTCACGCCGGCCACCCGCCATCCCGCCATCCCGCCATCCCGTCATCCCGCCATCCCGCCATCCCGACGCCCCACAGAATGTCATCCCGACCGAAGGGAGGGATCTGGCCGGCGGACTCACGATGGCCATGGAAGCGGGATCCCTCCCTTCGGTCGGGATGACACCCGAGAGGGTTGGCACGGCCTGCCTGCAACCTTGGGCGAATGTCGCCCACCCGGCCAAACCGACTAGCATGCGTGGGGAAAGGAGCCCCGCACGACATGCGCATCGCCCTGCTCGCCGACCTGCACGCCAACCGCGAAGCGACCGAGGCCTGCCTGGCCGCGCTCGAACGCGAGCGCTGCGCGCGGTACGTCTTCCTCGGCGACCTCGTGGGCTACGGCGCGGATCCCGGCTGGGTGGTCGACACCGTTCGAACGCACGTCGAACGTGGTGCGATCGCGGTGCTCGGCAACCACGATCAGGCCGCGGTCGAGGCGCCGTCCGAACGCATGGTGCCCGAGGCACGCGCCGCGATCGCGTGGACGCAAGGCCAACTCGACGACGCGCAGACCGCCTTCCTGCGCGCGCTGCCGCTGCAGGTCGAAGACGAGGATCGCCTGTACGTGCATGCCAACGCCTGGGCGCCCGCGGACTGGGGCTACGTCTCCGGCCGCGCCGCGGCCACGCGCAGCCTCGAGGCGACGGCGCAGCGACTCACCTTCTGCGGCCACGAGCACCGGCCCGCGCTGTACTACGCGCAGCCCGGACCGGCCGGGCATTTCGAACCCGTGCCCGGCCAGCCGGTGCCGCTGCGCGGTTCGCGGCGCTGGCTCGCGATCCCCGGCGCCTGCGGCCAGCCGCGCGACGGCAACCCGGCCGCGGCCTGCGCGGTCTACGACAGCGACGACGGCAGCCTGGCCTTCCTGCGCGTGCCCTACGACCACGAGCGCGCCGCCGCGAAGATCGTCGCCGCCGGCCTGCCCGGACTGTTCGCGCAGCGCCTGCTAGCGGGAGGCTGAGATGAAGGCCGGGCAGCACATCGGCGGCTACACCCTGCTCGCGCCGCTGCACGAAGGCGGCATGGCCACGCTGTGGCAGGTCTCGCATCCGGCGCAGCAGTTCCCGCTGCTGATGAAGCTGCCGCACCTGGGCTACGGCGAAGGCGTGACCAAGCTGGTCGGCTTCGAGGTCGAGCGCATGCTGATGCCGACCCTGTCCGGCCCGCACGTACCGCGCTACGTCGACACCGGCGAGGACGGCGACCAGCCCTGGCTGGTGATGGAGCAGGTCGCCGGCGATACCGTGCGCACGCTGCTCGACAGCGCGCCGCTGCCGGTCGATCGCGTCGCCGAACTCGGCGCGATGACCGCGATCGCGCTCGACGACCTGCACCGCCAGCACGTCGTGCACCTCGACATCAAGCCCAGCAACCTGATCCTGCACTTCGATCCCGCGACCGGCGCCGAGCGCATCGTGCTGATCGACTTCGGCCTCTCGCACCACGCGCGGCTGCCCGACCTGCTCTCCGAACAGTTCCAGATCCCGCTCGGCACCGCGCCCTACATCTCGCCCGAGCAGGTGCTGGGCGTGCGCGACGATCCGCGCAGCGACCTGTTCGCGCTCGGCGTGACGCTGTACCACCTCGCCACCGGCGAACGCCCGTTCGGCAATCCCGCCAGCCGCCGCGGCCTGCGCCGGCGGCTGTACCAGGATCCCGTGCCGCCGCGCGCCCTGCTCCCCGACATCCCGCGCTGGTTCCAGGAAATCGTGCTGCGCTGCCTCGAGGTGGACCCGGATGCGCGCCATCCGAACGCCGCCCAGTTCGCCTTCGACCTGCAGCATCCAGAACAGGTGCCGCTGACCGAGCGCGCCGAACGCGAGCGCCGTGACGGCACGATGGCGGTCGCAAAACGCTGGTTCCGCTCGCTCGGCGTCGAATCCGCGCCCGCGGACGGCGGCCGCGGGACGCCGGCGAAGGACGCGCCGCTGGTGATGGTCGCGCTCGACGTCAAGCAGCAGGACCGCAACCTCGACGCCGCGCTCAACGACCTCGTGCAGCGCATCGTGCAGACCTCGCCGGGCGCGCGCCTGGCCTGCGTCACGGTGATGCGCCTTGCCCGCATCGGCATGGACAGCAACCTCGACGAGGCCGGCCGCAACCGCCACGTCAAGCGCCTGGTCGCGATGCGGCACTGGGCGCGCGCGCTGAAGCTGCCCGACCACCGCATCACCTTCCACGTGCTCGAATCGAGCGACGTCGCCGGCGCGCTGGTGGCGTTCGCCCGCGACAACGGCATCGGCCACGTGCTCATGGGCGCGCGCGGCGTCACCGGCGTGCGCCGGATGCTCGGCAGCGTGTCCGCCCAGGTGGTCGCCGACGCAGACTGCACCGTGACCGTGGTCCGCGCGCCGCGGCGCGGTGGAGGTGCGGATGAGAGCGCATCGCCCGACTCGGCGGAGGAAACCCTCCAGGGCTAGACACTTCGCGCGTGAAGTGCCCTGTTCCTTTCCCCTGTCATCCCGAGCGCAGCGAGGGATCTTG
>JAFAEU010000119.1 GCA_023423855.1 Pseudomonadota bacterium
ACGCCTGGATGGACGACTGGCGCACCGCCGCGCGCGCCCTGGCCAAACGCGGCCACGCCGAGCGCGTCGCGGTCCCTGCCTCGCAGCTTGCGCCGGCGCCGCAGCCCGGTCCCGTGCCGAACGACGAACAGCAGGTGGCGATCGATACGCTGCGCGCGGCCCGCGGCTTCGCGCCGCTGCTGCTCGACGGCGTCACCGGCAGCGGCAAGACCGAGGTCTACCTGCACGCGATCGCCGACTGCCTCGCGCGCGGAAAACAGGCGCTGGTGCTGGTGCCCGAGATCGGGCTGACGCCGCAGCTGCTGGCGCGCTTCCGCGCGCGTCTCGGCGTGCCGGTCCACGCCAGCCATTCCGGCCTCAACGACAGCGAGCGCGCGCGCACCTGGGCGGCCGCGTGGCGCGGCGAGGCACGGGTGGTCGTCGGCACGCGCTCGGCCGTGTTCACGCCGCTGCCCGACGCGGGGCTGATCGTGGTCGACGAGGAGCACGACGGCAGCTACAAGCAGCAGGACGGCATCCGCTACCACGCCCGCGATTTCGCCCTCGTGCGCGGCAAGGCGCTCGACGTCCCCGTGCTGCTGGGCAGCGCCACGCCGTCGCTGGAGACGCTGCACAACGCCACCACCGGCGGCCGCCATGGCTACCTGCGCCTGTCGCGGCGCGCGGGCGAGGCGAAGCCGCCCGCCGTGCGCATCATCGACGTGCGCAAGCGGCCACTCGAGGCCGGCCTGTCGGCGCGGATGTTCGACGCGATCCGCGCCGCGCTCGACGCCGGCGGCCAGGTGCTGGTGTTCAAGAACCGCCGCGGCTACGCGCCGGTGCTGCTGTGCCACGACTGCGGCTGGAGCGCCCAGTGCCCGCGCTGCGATTCCCCCATGACCGTGCATGCGCACGGCCGGCGCCTGCAGTGCCACCACTGCGGCCACCGCAAGCCCGCGCCGCCGGCCTGCCCCGACTGCGCCAGCTTCGGCCTGCAGCCGCAGGGCGCGGGCACCGAACGCATCGAGGAAGTGCTGGCGGCGAAGTTCGGCGCCGGCTCCGGACCGGGCGTCCCGGTGCTGCGCATCGACCGCGGCAGCACGCAGCGCAAGGACGCGCTGGAGACACTGCTCGCCGGACTCGGCGCACGGCCCGGCATCCTCATCGGCACGCAGATGCTGGCCAAGGGCCACGACCTGCCCAACCTCACCCTCGTCTGCGTGGTCGGCATCGATGAAGGTCTGTTCTCGGCCGACTTCCGCTCGCACGAGAAGCTCGCGCAGTTGCTGATCCAGGTCGCCGGACGCGCCGGACGCGCGCAGCGCGCGGGCGAGGTGCTGCTGCAGACCCACCACCCCGAACACCCGCTGCTGGCGACACTGATCGAAGGCGGCTACCACGCCTTCGCCGGCGACGAACTCGCGCAGCGCGAAGCCGCCGGCTTCCCGCCGTTCGCGCACCTCGCCCTGCTGCGCGCGGAGGCGAAACACGCCGAGCCGCCGATGGCGTTCCTGCACGCGGCGCGCACCGCGCTGCGCGACAGTGGACTCGCGCTCGACCTCAACGGACCGATGCTGGCGCCGATGCCCCGGCGCGCCGGCATGCATCGCGCTCAGCTGCTGCTGTCCGCGCCTGCGCGCGGCGCGCTGCATGCCGCGCTCGATGCCGCACTACCGGCGATCCACGCCCTGCCCGACGCGCGCAAGGTGCGCTGGTCGCTGGATGTCGATCCGGCGGACCTGTACTGACCGCCGCGCGTAGGTCGGGGCTACGGTTCCATGGAACGCAGGCAGGATCAGCCCGCGGACTTGCCCTTCGGCTTTTCACGCACGTAGACGATCTGCCCCTGGCGGCGGATCTCGAACAGCCCGATCGCCTCGACCAGGTCGCTGAGCTTGCGATAGCCGTAGTTGCGCGGATCCAGCGAGGCCTGGTTGCCGATCTGGTGCCCGACCTGGCCCAGGTGCGCCCAGCCGTCGTCGTCACCCGCCGCCTCGACCGCGCTGCGCAGCAGCTGCAGCAGGCGGGCGTCGCCGCGCAGCTGCTTCTGCGTCTTGGGCTTGCTGGCCACGGGCGCGGCCCCGGCCTCCGCGCTCGGCGCAGCCAGCGCTTCGACGTAGGTGAACTTGGAGCAGGCGTTGACGAACGGCGCCGGCGTCTTCTGCTCGCCGAAGCCGTAGACCTTCACGCCCTCGGTCAGCAGGCGCATCACCAGCGGCGTGAAGTCGGCGTCGCTCGACACGATGGCGAAGCCGTCGAGCTTGCCCGCGTACAGCAGGTCCATCGCGTCGATCACCATCGCCATGTCGGAGGCGTTCTTGCCGGAGGAGTAGGCGAACTGCTGGATCGGGCGGATCGCGTACTCGTGCAGCACCGCTTCCCAGGACTTGATGTGCGGATTCTTCCAGTTGCCGTAGGCGCGGCGCACGTTGGCGACGCCGTGGCGCGCGACCTCGTTGAGGATCGCGTCGATCTTCGACGCCGGCGCGTTGTCCGCGTCGATCAGCAGCGCGATCCGTTTCTCCACATCCGCCATGGCGGGTTTCCCGAAGTGATCCGGCCTCCAGACTAGCGCGTTCCGGCGGCGATGCGTCGCAGCGTGCCCCCGCGGCGCGGACGGGCCACAATCGCGCGACCCCGATCCGGCGCGACCCCCGCATGCAGACCCCGACCAGCGCTGCCATGACGCCCGCGCAGCGCCTGCGCAGCATCTTCAGCGGTTCGGTCGGCAACCTGGTCGAATGGTACGACTGGTACGTCTACGCCGCGTTCTCGCTGTATTTCGCCGAGGTGTTCTTTCCCGGCGGCGACCGCACCAGCCAGCTGCTCAAGACCGCGGCGATCTTCGCCGTCGGCTTCCTGATGCGCCCGCTCGGCGCCTGGCTGCTCGGCCGCTACGCCGACCGCCACGGCCGCAAGCGCGCGCTGATGCTGTCGGTGGTGATGATGTGCACCGGCTCGCTGATGATCGCCTGCACGCCCGGCTACGCCAGCATCGGCGTCGCCGCGCCGGTGCTGCTGGTGCTGGCGCGGCTGCTGCAGGGGCTGAGCGTCGGCGGCGAGTACGGCACCTCGGCGACCTACCTGAGCGAAGTCGCCACGCGCGCGCACCGCGGCTTCTGGTCCAGCTTCCAGTACGTCACCCTGGTGATGGGCCACCTGATCGCGCTCGGCGTGCTGATCGCGCTGCAGCGCGTGTTCCTGACCGACGAGCAGCTGCGCGAATGGGGCTGGCGGATCCCGTTCGTCATCGGCGCAGTTGCGGCAGTGGTGGCGCTGTGGCTGCGGCGGACCATGGTCGAGAGCGAGGCGTTCGCGAAGGCCGAAGCCGGGGCCTCGGAGCGGACCAATGCGCGCCAGGGCACGCTGCGCGAGCTCATGCGCCATCCGCGCGCGGTGCTGACCGTGGTCGGCCTGACCATGGGCGGCACACTCGCGTTCTATACCTATACCACCTACGTGCACAAGTTCATGGTCAACAGCGCCGGCATCGCCAGCGCGACCGCGAGCCTGATCAACGCCTCCACGCTGTTCGTGTACATGCTGCTGCAGCCGGCGGTCGGCGCGCTGTCGGACCGCATCGGGCGGCGCCCGGTGCTGATCGCGTTCGGCGTGCTCGGCACGCTCTGCACCTGGCCGATCCTGTCCGCGCTGCAGGGCGCGTCGAGCCCGGCGCAGGCGTTCTGGCTGATCCTCGCCGCACTGGTCATCGTCAGCGGCTACACCGCGATCAACGCGGTGGTGAAGGCGGAGCTGTTCCCGGTCGAGATCCGCGCCCTCGGCGTCGGCCTGCCCTACGCGCTGACGGTGGCGCTGTTCGGCGGCACCGCCGAGTACGTGGCGCTGTGGTTCAAGGACATCGACCACGAGCGCGGCTTCTTCTGGTACGTCACCGCCTGCATCGGCTGCTCGCTGCTGGTCTACCTGCGGATGCCGGACACGCGCAAGGCCTCGCTGATCGACCGCGACGGTACGGGCTGAAACCAATGCGGCGGCGCGCCGGCGGATGCGCGACAATAGCGTCTTCCCGCATCGACCATCCTGCGCCCACATGCCGACCCAGCTCGAACAGCTCCGCGCCCTCTCCACCGTCGTTGCCGACACCGGCGACATCGAGGCCATCGCCCGCTTCAAGCCGATGGACGCAACCACCAATCCGTCGCTGCTGCTCAAGGCGGCCTCGCTGCCCGCCTACGCAGACCATCTCGACGCCGCCGTGGCCAAGGCCACCGGCAGCGGCGAGGCGAAGATCAGCGATGCCTGCGACCGGCTGGCGGTGGCGATCGGCGGCGAGATCCTCAAGCTGATCCCGGGCCGCGTCTCCACCGAGGTCGACGCGCGGCTGAGCTTCGACACCGAGGCGACCATCGCCAAGGCGCACCGGCTGGTCGAGCTGTACGACGCGGCCGGCATCGGCCGCGACCGCCTGCTGATCAAGACCGCCTCGACCTGGGAAGGCATCCGCGCCGCCGAGCGGCTGGAGCGCGAAGGCATCCACTGCAACCTGACCCTGCTGTTCTCGTTCGCGCAGGCAGTGGCC
>JAFAEU010000124.1 GCA_023423855.1 Pseudomonadota bacterium
CACCCTGGGCGCGGGCCTGACCCTGTCCGGCGCCTTGCCGGCGGGCTGCACGGCCGCGGGCCAGGTGGTGACCTGCGTGCTGGCGGCGCCGGCCGCGGTGGGCACGCATACGTTCAACTACAGCGCGACCGTGGACGCCGACGCGACGGGCACGGTGGGCAACGTGGTGGTGCCGACCACGCCGCCGGGCGGCGATCCCGATCCGACCTGCACGCCGGCATGCGAAACCGAGCACATCGTGGTGCCGCCGTCGATCACGGTGGCGAAGTCGGCCGATCCGGCGCCGGGCAGCGAGGTGTCGCCGGGCGACACGCTGACCTACACGCTGACGGTGACGGTCGCGAACTCGGCGACGACCGAAGTGGTGACCCTGGTCGACACGCTGGGCGAAGGCCTGAGCTTCGGGACGGTGACCAGCGCAGGTGCGTTCGCCTGCACGGGCGAGCTGACCTGCACGCTGCCGGCGGGCACGCTGCCGGGCGCGTACGCGGTGAGCTACACCGCGACGGTGGACGCCGATGCGACGGGCACGCTGCGCAACGTGGTGACGGCGACGAACCCGCCGGGCGGCGATCCGGATCCGGAGTGCACGAGCTGCGGGACCGAGCACGAGGTGATCGCGCCGGTGATCGACGTGGCCAAGTCCTCCAACCCGGCGCCGGGCACCGAAGTGCGCGTGGGCGACACCATCGCCTACACGCTGACGGTGACGATCGCGAACTCGGCGACGATCGACACGCTGACCCTGGTCGACACCCTGGGCGAAGGCCTGAGCTTCGGCACGGTGACCAATGCGGGCGCGTTCGCCTGCACGGGCGAACTGACCTGCACGCTGCCCGCGGGCACGCTGCCGGGTTCCTACGCGCTCACCTACACCGCGACGGTGGACCCCGACGCGACCCGTGTCGTGAGCAACGTGGTCACCGCCACCGGCGGCACCGGCACCAGCGGCCAGCCGCCGACGTGCGGGAGCTGCGGCACCGAGCATCCGCTGGCCGATCCGCGCGTGTTCGTGGCCAAGAGCTCGGCGCCGGGCACCGGCGCGGAGGTCAGCATCGGCGACACCATCGCCTACACCGTGACGGTGACGGTCGAGAACTCGGCCACGCTGGCCGAGGTGCGCCTGGTCGACACGCCCGGGCCGGGGCTGGCGCTGGGCGCGCTGCCCGCGGGCTGCGTGGTCCAGGGCGCGACCGCGGTCTGCACGCTGCCGGCGGGAACGGTGCCGGGTGTCTACACCTTCACCTATCCGGCGACGGTGACCGCGGATGCGGGCGAGCAGGTGCGGAACGTGGTCGTCGGCGAGTCCGGCGGCGGCGATCCGGAGTGCACCGTCTGCGAAACCAGCCACGAAGTGGTCGACGACGCGCAGCTGCGCCTCGTCAAGACCGTGGCAGTGCGCAACGTCGCCATCGGCGACCTGGTCCGCTACACGCTGACGGTCGAGAACGTGGGCACGGTGAACGTCGACGGCGGCACCGTCGTCGACACGCCGCCGGCCGGCTTCAGCTACGTCGAGGGCTCGATGGCGGTCGCCGACCGCGACGGCGAGTTCACCCTGGAAGGCCGCCAGCCGCTGCGCATCGGCGGACTGGACATCGACATCGGCGAGCGGGCGACCATCGTCTACCTGCTGCGCGTGGGTGCCGGCGTGCGTCCGGGCGTGCACGTCAACGAGGCCGTGGCGGTGAACGGGGCGGGCGACCCGATCTCCAACGTCGCCACCGCCCAGGTCACGCTCGACAGCGACCCGCTGCTCGACGACAGCCTGATCTTCGGCACGGTCTTCGACGACCGCGACGGCGACGGCTGGCAGGACCGCGCGGACCTGAGCGGGGTGCGCGTGCAGGGCGGCTTCGCGCCGGGCGCCTACGTGGCCGGCTCGACCACGATCGACCGCGGCGACGGCCCGCAGCCGGTCGCCGACGCCAGCGCGCCGCTGCTGCACGGCATCGACGTGGGCGCGATCGCGGCCCGCCAGTCTGAGGGCGATCCGGCGGAGGCGCGTCGCGTGACGATCCGCCAGCGCCTGGCCGCAACCGACTTCACCGGCGACTTCGCGCTGACCAGCGCCCAGGGCGTCACGGTGCGCATGGACGCCGCCGGCAACACGACGGGGGAGCGTTCCGGCGAGGCCGCCAAGGGCCTCAACGCGGCCGAGCCGGTCGTGGAGCGCGTGGTGTCCGCGGTCGAAGGCGCCTTTGAAGTGGCCTATGTCGTCTCCAACGCCGGCATCGACGAGCGCGGCATCCCCGGCGTGCGCATCGCCTCGGTGGAGGGCCTGCTGATCGAGACCGACCAGTACGGCCGCTACCACCTGGCCGACGTGCACGGCGGCGACTGGGGCCACGGCCGCAACTTCAGCCTCAAGGTCGATCCGGCCACGCTGCCGCCGGGCACGGAGTTCACCACCGAGAACCCGCGCGTGCGGCGCGTCACCCCGGGCATCCCGGTGCGCTTCGACTTCGGCGTGAAGCTGCCGGTACAGGTGCTGGAGGGCGGCGAACGCAAGCTCGAGCTGGAGCTGGGCGAGGTGATCTTCGCCCCGGCCAGCGCCGAGGTGCGCGAGGCCTACCTGCCGGCGATCCGCAAGATGGCCGAGAAGGTGGACGAGTACCGCGGCGGGGACGTGGTGATCGTCGCCGACGGCAGCAGCGAGGAACTGGCGTTCGCCCGCGCCGCCGCGGTGCGCGACGCGCTGCAGGGCATGGTCGGCGCCGAGGCGCAGGCCGGACTGCGCGTGGTCCTGCGCACCGAGGTGAACGATCCGCACAGCGTGGTCGCGGGGGTGGACGCCGGCGGCGCGCTGCTCGGCACGGTGCTGTTCGATACCGACAAGTCGGCCATCCGGCCCGAGTTCGAGGCCCTGCTCGACGCGGTCGCGAAACGGCTCGAGGCCATGGGCGGCGGCGTGGTGGCCCTTGTCGGCCACACCGACGTGCGTGCCTCGCACGCCTACAACGTCGCGCTCGGCCTGCGTCGCGCCACCGCCGTGCAGCAGGCGCTCGCGAAGCGGCTGAGTCCGGAGGTCCGCGCCAGGGTGAGGGTGGAAGCAAGCAGCGATCCGACGGCCCCTGTCGGGACGGAACGCAAGTGAGGGGGATCCGGATCATGAAGATGAAACTGCTCGACACCACCCTGATCGGCATCCTCGCCGGCATGAGCGCCGCGGCGGCGGCGCAGGACGCCGCACCGGTCGAGCCGGTGGCCGCGCCGGTCGAATGCGACGGCGAGGCCTGCAGCGACGGGAACGGCGAACTGGTGTTCCGCCTGCGCACGCGCAGCTACGACCAGCCGGTCACCACCGGCACCAGCGAACGTTCGTCGTCCGAGGCGCTGCAGCCCGACCGTCGCGTGTCCATCGCGCTGGAGCAGCCGGGCCGCGCCGTGGCCAGCGGCACGTTCTCCGTGCAGCTGCCGGGCGGCGGCGCGATCTGGGCCACCGAGGACCCGGCGCTCGGCATGCCGGAGCTCACGATCAGCGCGCCGGCGATGGTCGCCTTCGACGGCGGCCGCATCACCGAGCCGGTGCGCTTCTTCGTGCGCAGCAACTACACCGCGTTCGTGCAGCGCTACGAACTCGCGCTCTACCGCGGCACCGACGGCGACCTGGTCGCGCCCGTCGCGCGCGTGGACCTGCCGGTCGAGGCCACCGCGCAGGGCGAATGGGACGGCGCGCTGCCGTCCGACCTGCGCCTGCGCGCCGGCGACGAACTGGTCTACGTGCTGCGCGCGTACGACGCCGAGGGAAACTTCGACGAGACCTCGCCGCGCAAGCTGCAGCTGGTGCGCCCGGACGAGGCCGAACGCGGCCACGCCCAGCTGCGCGAAGGCGCCGAGCGCGCGCTCGGCACGTCGCTGACCGCGGACCAGGCGCTGACCCAGCAGCTGGTCGAGGACGCCTTCGCCGGCAACGGCCTGCGCCAGCAGAACATCCCGATCTACGGCTCGCGCGTGCGCGTGCAGGGGCGCAACCTGCCGGCCGGTTTCGGCCTGCGCATCAACGGCGAGAACTATCCGGTCGACCTGGAGCGCAAGTTCGTCGCCGAGTACCTGGTGCCGGTCGGCCAGCATCGCTTCGAGATCGGCCTCGCGGGCCCCGAGGGCACCGCGCCGATCCAGCGCACGCTCGACGTCGACGTCAGCGGCAGGTATTTCTTCGCCACCGCGCTGGCCGACGTCACCGTCTACCAGAACGACGCCAGCGGCGCCGGCCGCGACCTGGCGCGGGCCGGCCGCGACGACGACATCCTCAGCGACGGCCGCCTGGCGTTCTACGGCAAGGCCAAGGCCAAGGGCAAGTACCTGTTCACCGCCCAGGCCGACACCCAGAACCGGCCGCTGGAGGACCTGTTCGACGGCTTCACCTCGGCCGATCCGCAGGACCTGTTCCGCCGCCTCGATCCCGACCTGTACTACCCGACCTACGGCGACGACTCCAGCGTCTGGCGCGACGTCGACACGATGGGCCGCTTCTACCTGCGCGTGGATTGGGACAAGAACGAAGCGCTGTGGGGCAACTTCGCCACCGGCTTCACCGGCACCGAGTACGGCCAGTACTCGCGCGCGCTGTACGGCGCCGCGCTGAACTGGCGCTCGCGTATGGCCAACGCCTGGGGCGACCCGGTGACCCAGCTGCGCGCGTTCGCCTCCGAGGCGCAGACCGCGCCCGGCCACAGCGAGTTCATCGGCACTGGCGGCAGCCTGTACTACCTGCGCCACACCGACGTCCTGCCCGGCTCCGACCGCGTGGTGCTGGAGATCCGCGACCGCACCACCGGCCGCGTCGAGCAGCGCGTGGAACTGCTGCGCGGCGCCGACTACGAGGTCGACGAACTGCAGGGCCGCATCCTGCTCAGCCGCCCGCTCGCGCAGATCACGCGGCAGAACATCCCGACCCTGACCCGCGACGCGCCGCTGGACGGCTTCGAGCAGCGCCTGATCGTCGACTACGAGTGGGTGCCCAACGACTTCGATCCCGACGAGGTGACCGCCGGCGTGCGCGGCAAGCACTGGTTCGGCGACCACGTCGGCGTCGGCGCCACCTGGGTCGACGAGAACCGCGCCGGCGAGGACTACACCCTGCAGTCGGCCGACGTGACCCTGCAGGCCGGCAAGGGCACCTACCTCAAGCTCGAGCACAGCCGCACCGAGTCCACCGGCGCGCCGGTGTTCTTCTCCGACAACGGCGGCCTGAGCTTCACCCGCCTCAACCCGACCGGCCCGCGCGAAGGCGAGGCCACCGCGGTCGAGGCGCGCGCCAACTTCCAGGAGCTGGGCTGGACCGAACAGCCCTGGAGCATGGGTGCGTGGTGGCGCCAGGTGGACGCAGGCTATTCGATCTCGCGCTACGACACCGGCGCCGACATCGAGGAATACGGCGCCGAGGTGCTCGGCCAGTTCACCCCGAACCTCGGCGTGTACGCGCGCTACAGCCGCGCCGAGCGCGCCGGCGACGCGCTGACCCAGGCGCAGGCCAAGGCGGAGTGGCGGATCGGCGACTTCAACGCGCTGGCCTTCGAGCTGCGCCGGGTCGAGGAACGGCGCGGCACGCTCGAGGCCGCCGGCCTGCTCGGCGCCGCGCGCTACACCCACCGCTTCGGCACCGCGCTCGACCTGTACGGTACCGCCCAGGTCACGCTCGACGACGACAGCGGCGCGTACGCCGACAACGACGCCTTCACCCTCGGCGGCCGCTACAACTTCGCCAACCTGTCCACCCTCGGCGCCGAGCTGACCACCGGCGACCGCGGCGACGCGGCGCAGGTCAACGGCGAGTGGCGGCGGTCGGCGCAGCAGAGCTTCTACGGCAGCTACACCTATTCGACCGACCGCAGCGACTACGACCCGCTGTTCAACCCCAACGCGCAGAACGGCTGGACCCTCGGCCAGCGCTGGCGGCTGTCGAACCAGGTCAACCTGTTCAACGAGAGCCAGTTCCTCAAGAGCCGGCGCGAGAGCGGCCTGGCGCACACCTTCGGCATGGACTTCTACCCGGCGCAGGGCTGGAACGTCGGCTTCACGCTGAGCGACGGCGACCTGACCAGGGCCGACGG
>JAFAEU010000139.1 GCA_023423855.1 Pseudomonadota bacterium
CGGATCATGCGAGCCCCGCCGCCCCTGCCGACCGGCCGCACGCTGGAGTACGCTAAGCACCATGAGCGCCTCCGACGACAAGATCCCGCTGAGCCTGTGCGTGCTGACCGTCTCCGACTCGCGCACGCTGGCCGAAGACAGTTCCGGCGACTACCTCGTCGCCTCGCTCGAAGCCGAGGGCCATCGCCTGCACGAGCGCGCGCTGCTGCACGACGACCGCTACGCCATGCGCGCCCTGGTCTCGAAGTGGATCGCCGACGCCGGCGTCGACGGCATCCTCGTCACCGGCGGCACCGGCTTCACCGGCCGCGACTCCACGCCCGAAGCCCTGCTGCCCCTGCTCGACAAGGAGATGCCCGGCTTCGGCGAACTGTTCCGCGCGATCTCGTTCGAAGAGATCGGCACATCCTCGCTGCAGTCGCGCGCATTCGCGGGCCTGGCCAACGGCACCTTCCTGTTCGCCCTGCCCGGCTCGACCTCGGCCTGCCGCACCGCTTGGGAGAAGATCGTGCGCGCCCAGCTCGACGCGCGCACGCGCCCCTGCAACCTCGCCACGCTCCGGCCGCGGCTAAAGGAACCGTCATGAGCATCGACCAGACCCTGCGCCTGCTGGCGAAGGCGCGCGGCCTGAGCGTCGCCGACCTCGCCACCGCCATCCCGCGCGCGGGCGCGGCCACCGTGTCGGCCTGGATGCGCGGCGAGAAGCTGCCCGGCAAGGACCAGCTCGACGCCCTGGCCAAGGCCTTCGGCGTGCCGGCCGGCGCCCTGCTGGCCGAGCTCGCCAGCACCTTCGACCCCGCCCGCACGAAGGGCGAGCACGACCTGCTCGCCGCCTACCGCGCGCTCAACACCCGCCAGCAGGGCGCGCTGCTGGAAGTCGCGCGCAGCATGGCCGGGACGAAGGCGGCGAAGGTGACGAAGCCGAAATGAAAACCCTGTCATTTAGACCGCAGGGAGAAATCTCCTGTCCAGCGTGTGGGAAAGAGATTTCTCCCTGCGGTCGAAATGACAGGGAGAGGGACAGGAACAAGGACAGGGACGGGCCGAACGGACGGAGGATAGGATGAAGCCGCTCAAGCGCAAGGACTACGAAGCCGCACTGGAACCGCTGCAGGTCGAACTGGTGGCGATGTCGCGCTGGCTGCAGCACACCGGCAAGCGCCTGCTGGTGATCCTCGAGGGCCGCGACACCGCCGGCAAGGGCGGCGTGATCGGCGCCATCTCCGACCAGCTCAACCCGCGCCACTGCCACGTGGTGGCGCTGCCCAAGCCGAGCGAACGCGAGAGCACGCAGTGGTACTTCCAGCGCTACGTGCCGCACCTGCCCGCGGCCGGCGAGATCGTGCTGTTCGACCGCAGCTGGTACAACCGCGCCGGCGTGGAGAAGGTGATGGGCTTCGCCAGCGACGCGCAGGTGAAGGCCTTCCTGGAGCAGGCACCGGTGTTCGAGAAGCAACTGGTCGACGACGGCCTGCTGCTGTTCAAGTACTGGCTGGGCTGCGACCAGGCGCAGCAGGAGGAACGCTTCGCCGAGCGCCTGCACGACCCGCTCAAGCGCTGGAAGCTCTCGCCGGTGGACGTCGAGGCGCGCCAGCGCTATGGCGACTACACGCGGGCGCGCGAGACGATGCTCGAGGCCACGCACACGAAGCACGCGCCGTGGACGCTGGTGGACTTCAACGACCAGCGCCGCGGCCGCCTGACCCTGATCCGCGACCTGCTCGACCGCCTGCCCGACACCCACGTTCCGCCGCCGGACGTCGACCTGCCGCCGCTGCCCGGCAAGCCGCTGAAGGAACGCTACGGCGCACTGAAGCCGCTGAAGCCGTTCAAGGCCTGACATCCATCCGCGATCGTGGGAACGCCTTCAACCGCAACCCACTCCGCGGGGACGCAGGTCGGCCCTACGCGGCCGACGCGCGGGATGCCCGATGCGCCGAACGTCGGGGGCGTAGCCCCGACCTACGCGGATCAGGCATACGCCGGGATGCCCGCCGCCACCCGGCGGCGAAGCTCGGCGAGCATGTCCTTCTCCTTCATCCCCTGCGCCCAGGACGGGCGCAGCTGGAAATGCGGCTGGTCCACGAGCGAAGTCCAGTTGCCGCCCCATTCCAGCCCCATGTCCGCGCCCAGCACGCCCACGCCGCGATACTTGGGCGATTCGCCCAGGTACTTGCTGCCGGAAAACACGCCGACGTCGAAGGCGATCCCGAAGTTGTGGTTCGAGTATCCACCCCTGGCATTCGTGACGCGTTGTCCGGGCTTGCTGCGCCCCTGCGCGTACAGCGCGTCCTGCTCCTCGTAGGTCCGGTGGCCGCTGATGACCTTGATCTGGATCCCGTTGGCGGCCGCCTTCTGCACCAGGGCGCGCGCGAACGGACGCACTTCCGGCAGCAGCGTGGCGATGGTGCGTTCGCTCCTGTCGTCGACGCGCTCGATCGCCTCGACCGGCGGCTTGCGCGCGATCGTCTCCTTCACCAGGGCCGCATAGATCGCGCCCCAGGTCTGCGGGCCCGCCTTGCCGTCCACTTCCACGCCGACGGCCTTCTGCACCGCCATGATCATTTCGTCGATCTGCATCGTCGTCTCCCGGGAGATGGCGGCCTGCCGCCACCCAGCGTGTGCCGGGCACGCACGATCGCCACCAAGGCCGGGAACGGGACCGCAGCAACCACGTGGCGGCAATCCCCGCCCCCGCGCGTGTCCCCGCCGGCTGTCGATCGCAGCCTGCCTGGTCCCTGTCCCGCAATAGCGCAAACGACGGAATCCGCCGGAGTCGGTCATGGCATCCACCTTCGCGACCAAACGGCGAAATAGGGGATGCCGGACCGAACTGGCCCCGATTACAGGAGCGGCTTCAGTCGCGATCGGGCGTTCGATGCGCCGTAAAAGCGGTCGCGACTGAAACCGCTCCTGCGAACAGGCGGACCCGAATTAGAGGATTCCGAACCCCTCACCTGCCTCGTCGTCGGCGGCAGGAAGCCTGGACACCGCCGCCACCTGCGCCAGCGGCGGCCCGTCCTCGAGCCACTGCGCGAGCGCCTCGATCGCGTGCGCGTCGCCCACGGCCAGCACTTCGACACTGCCGTCGGCCAGGTTCCTCGCGTGTCCGCGCAGGTGCAGGCGGAGCGCCTGGTCGCGCGTGCCGGCGCGGAAGCACACGCCCTGCACGCGACCGCTGACGAGGAAGCGCCCGGCCGCCATCAGGCCTTCGCCGGTTTTGCTTCCGCTTCCGTTTCCGGCAGCGCCTCCAGCTGCGGGCCGCCGTTGCTCGCGATCGCGGCCTCGATCTCCTTCGCCGTGACCGGCCCCAGGAACTGGCGCGCGACCTTGCCGTCCGGCGCGATCAGGTAGGTCATCGGCAGGCCGCGCGGCGTCTCGAAGTCCGCCGGCGGTTCGTAGACGTCGATGATCGCGATCGGATACGCCACCGGGTGCTCGGTGAGGAACGACTGCATCGCCGGCACGTCGATCTCCTCGTACGCCAGC
>JAFAEU010000007.1 GCA_023423855.1 Pseudomonadota bacterium
GAAGAAGCAGCCGTCGACCTGTACGGCATTCCGGCGTGGGACGACGACCGGGCGCTCGCCGCGCTCGCCGGCAATGCCGGCAACGTCGCCGCGCTGCTGGCCCGCCTGCGCGCACGCGGGCTGAGCACGCCGGCGATCGCACACACGGCGTCTCACGAGCGCGGCGAACACGATGCGCTGATGGGCGCCGGCTTCGTCGCCACCGTCGCCAAGCCGCTGTCGGCGGAGGCGTGGATGGCTGCGATCCGGCTCGCACTGGACGGAACCCCGTGGGCTTCGCCTGCCCGCAGCGCCATCGCGGAAGAAGCAGCCGTCGACCTGTACGGCATTCCGGCGTGGGACGACGACCGGGCGCTCGCCGCGCTCGCCGGCAATGCCGGCAACGTCGCCGCGCTGCGCGCACTGTTCCTCGCGGAACTGCCCGGCGTGCGCGATGCCGTCGCCGCGGCCGCGGGTGACGGCGACGCCGACGCCATCCGCGCCTCACTGCATCGATTGCGCGCGGGCTGCGGTTTCGTCGGCGCGGCGAGGCTGGAGACCGCTGCAGCGCGGCTGCGCGATGCGCCGTCCTCGGATGCGGCGCTGCAGGCTTTCCTCGCCGCCGCACGGGACACACTGCAGCCGTCCTGATACCAATGGCGCCGGATGGCGCTGGAGCCACTGTCTGCTCGTTCCCCGCTCGCGGTCCATTGCGACCTTCACGGATGGAAGCCCGGGATGGAAGCGAGGCGCGCAGGCCGGGCTTTCGCCGCGAAGAGCGCCCCCACCCCAACCCTCCCCCGCAAGCGGGGGAGGGAGTTCGTCAGGAGCAGCCTGGGCGCCCCAGCAGAAGATCACGAACCGGCATCGGCCTTGCGCGACGCCGACAGCCGGCCCAGGTCGGCCGCGAACTGCCAGGATTTCAGCCCGCGGGCGCCCAGGTGCTGCGAGAGCACCTCGCGCATCGCGTGGCGCAGGCTGTCGAGATCACCGGCCTCCGGCTTTCGGTCCAGTCCGAGCGCGAGCAGCGCGCGGCCGGTGGCGTAGCGGCCCCGCGATTCGCCCACGCGTTCGCCGAACACGCGGCGCGGCCCGTGTTCCGCGTCCAGACGGTAGCGCGCGGCAGGATCGATCGCCTCACCGTCGCCGTCGCAGGCGAGATCGAAGCCGACGCCGAGCACCCCGAGCAGGTCGCGTTCGAAGCGCCGCAGCGTCCACGCCAGGTCGTTCGCGTCGCGCAGGCGCGCGCGCATCTGCCCGTACAGCGCGTAGAGTTCCGGATGCGGGTCCTGCCGCGGCGCGAGGCGCAACAGCAGTTCGTTGACGTAGAACGCGGCAAGCGATGCGTGGCCGGCGAGCAGCGGCGGCGCATCTATCGCCTCGACCGAGGACAGGTAGGCCAGCTCGCCGCGCTGCACGGCTTCGAGGCGGACATGCTGCAGCGGCTGCAGCGCCGCGAACTGCGCCTGCTTGCGCGGCCCGCGAACGCCGCGCGCGATCACGCCGAAACAGCCGTGCGCCTGGCTGAGCACGTCGACCAGCAGGCTGGTTTCGCGCCACGGGCGGGCGTGCAGGACGTAGGCGGGTTCGGCGGTGTAGCGCATGGTGTGGTTGGAGAAGAATCAGTGTCCGAACGGAATGACAATCATCGCTTTGCCCGATGCCATGAAGCCTGCTTCCCCCTGTTCAAGCCGGGCAGCCGGGACCGCGATTCATCCGGATCACGAATCCCCGTAGCCGAGGCTGCGCAGCGCCGACTCATCGTCGGACCAGCCCTCGCGCACGCGCACCCAGGTCTGCAGGAACACCTTGGCGTCGAACAGCTGCTCCATGCGTTCGCGCGCGCGCTTGCCGATGTCGCGCAGGCGCGCGCCGCCCTTGCCGATCACGATCGCCTTCTGACCCTCGCGCTCGACCCAGATCACCGCGCCGATGCGGTACATCACGCCCGCCTTCGGCGACGGCTCCTCGGTGAACGATTCGATCTCCACCGTCGTGGCATACGGCAGTTCGGCACCGAGCTGGCGCATCAGCTGCTCGCGCACCAGTTCGCCGGCGAGGAAGCGCTGGCTACGGTCGGTGATCTCGTCCTCGCCGTACAGCGGCGGCTGTTCGGGCAGTTGCGCCAGCAGCGAGGCGACCAGCGCGTCGAGGCCGGTGCGCTTCAGGGCCGAAACCGGGTGCACCGCGGCGAACTCCCGGCCCTCGTTGATCCGCTGCAGGTACGGCAGCAGGCTCGCCTTGTCGGCGACGCGGTCGACCTGGTTGACCACCAGCACCACCGGCAGTCCGCTGGCGCGCAGGGTGTCGTAGGCCAGCGCGTCCTCCTCGTCCCAGCGCCCGGCCTCGACCACCAGCGCGGCCGCGTCGACGCCCTCCAGCGCGCCCCGCGCCGCCCGGTTCAGCACCCGGTTCAGCGCCGACGAGGCCAGTTTGCCGCCCTCGCGGTGTAGGCCGGGCGTATCGACCAGCACGAGCTGCCCACCGGGCACGCTGGCGATGCCGAGCAGCCGGTGTCGCGTGGTCTGCGGCCGGTTCGACACGATGCTGACGTTTGCGCCCACCAGCGCGTTGACCAGGGTGGACTTGCCGACGTTGGGCCGCCCAATGACGGCGACATGGCCGGCTTGGTGCGCGGCGGGAGGGGGTTGCGACATGACGCGATTCTAGGACAGTTGGCGGTTGCCGGTTCGTGGCTGGTGGCAAGAAAACGGCGGCGGCGTATCCGCCGCGAACCACCAA
>JAFAEU010000159.1 GCA_023423855.1 Pseudomonadota bacterium
GTCCTACAGCGACTACGACCGCCAGCAGCTGCTGCACCACGAGGCGCTGGTGCATTCGCTGACCGCGATCAACGGCCGCGGACAGGTGCGGCTGCCGAGCCTGGCGATGTCCTCGCCGCGGATCACCGCCACCCAGGAGGGACTGGCGGTGATGGCCGAGCAGATCACCGGTTCGATCGACATCGAGCGGATGAAGCGCATCAGCCTGCGCACCGAGGCCATCGCGATGGCGATGGACGGCGCGGATTTCCTGGAGGTGTTCGCCTATTTCGGCGACGCCGGGCAGGGCCCGGACGAGAGCTTTTCCTCGGCCCAGCGCGTGTTCCGCGGCGTGCCGGTGACCGGCGGCGCGGCCTTCGCCAAGGACACGGTCTACCTGCGCGGGCTGGTCGAGGTACACACCTTCTTCAGGCATGCGCTGCGCGAGGGCCGACTGCACCAGTGCCGGCGCCTGTTCGCGGGCAAGATGACCCTCGACGACGTCCAGGTCTTCGATCCGCTGTTCGACGCCGGCGTGGTGCTTCCGCCGCGCTGGCTGCCTGACTGGGTGGCGCGTGCCAACGGCCTGGCCGGCGTGCTGGCGTTCTCCCTGTTCGCCAACCGGATCCGGCTCGACCAGTTGTCCACGGCGGGCTAGGGGCGGGGTGGCGGCATCAGCGCGCCGGACGCGCCTCGCGCAGCACTTTGGAGAACACCGTCAGGAAACGGCGGGCCGCCTCGGAGGGCGGACGGTCTTCCAGGTGCACGTACTGCACCTTGAAGCGCAGCGGCGGCGAGAACGGACGGTGCGAGGTGGCGGGATCGGTGCCGGCGCGCGCGGTGAATTCGTCCACGACCGCCATGCCGACGCCGTGCCGGGCCAGTTCGGCGGCGATGTAGAAGGTCTGGTTGGAGACGACCTCGTTCACCTCCACGCCCTGGCGCCGCAGTTCGCGGTTGAGCAACTCGCCGACCGGGCCGCCGGTGGTCAGCCCGACGAGGTCCTGTCCGTCGAGGATCCGCAGCGAGACGTGCTCGCCGACGCCGGGCAGCGCGCCGGTGCGGAACAGCAGCATCAGTTCGCCGGTGTCGATGTCGCGGCGCTTCATGCGCGGGTGCGTGGGCGGGTCGTAGGCGATGGCGACGTCGCAGCTGCGCTCGTACAGCGCCTGGAACAGGGCGTCGTGGTGCAGCGTTTGCACGTCGAAGCTGATGTCGGGGTGGCGCTCGCGGAAGCGCGCGATCGCCAGCGGCGCGATGTGCAGGCCCAGCGAGGGCACGACCGCCAGCCGGATGCGGCCGCTGGCCAGGCCGCGCAGGTTGCCGACCGTCTTCTGCAGCGAGGTCAGCCGGCTGAAGACTTCGGAGACCTCGATGAACAACTCGTGCGCCTCGTCGGTGGCGACGAGGCGGCCGCGCACCAGCCGGAACAGCTCCAGCCCCAGCTGCTGCTGGGTGTGGTGCAGCACCTTGCTGACCGAAGGCTGCGACACGTGCAGCGCGCGCGCGGCGGCGCTGATGGAGCCGGTGGTGTAGACGGCGTGGAAGACTTCGATCTGGCGGAAGCGCATGGCTGATCGATGCTCGTTGGGGGCAACGGACATGATCGCCGTCTCCGCCGCGCGTGTCGCGTGACTAAGGTCGCGCGGCCACGCCTTCGCGGCGGGGATCGGCCGCGCCCTCCAGCACGCCGTCGCGCCGCGCCACGCCGTGCAGGCCCGAGTCCTCGCCGGCGCCCGCGACGACGTTGATGCCGAGCCCGGACAGCGCCGCGCGCAGCCCGGGCGAAAAGGCGGCGGCCTCGCCGTTGAAGCGCTCGCCGCGCGCGACCAGGTTGGGCAGTGCGACCGCCTGCTGCAGCGGCAGGTCCCAGTACAGCCAGCCGACCAGGGTCTTGGCGATGTAGGCGGGAATGGCGTTGCCGCCCGGCGAGCCGATGGCGCCGACGAAGCCGCCGTCGTGGTCGAGCACGATCACCGGCGACATCGACGAGCGCGGGCGTTTGCCCGGCGCGATCGCGTTGGCGGCCGCCGCGCCCGGGCCCCAGGAAAAATCGGTGAGCTGGTTGTTCAGCAGCATGCCGCCGACCACGCGCCCGGAGCCGAAATAGGATTCGATGGTGGTGGTCATCGATACCGCGTTGCCGGCGGCGTCGACCACGACGAAATGGCTGGTGCCGGCGGGTTCGGCGGTGGCGTCGGCATCGCGTGCGACCGCGCCGGCGGGCTGGCCATGCGCCGGAGCGCCGGGAGTCGCGCGCGGACCGATCAGCGCGCGGCGCACGGCGAGGTAGGCAGGATCGAGCAGGCCCTCGACCGGCACCCGTGCAAAGCGCGGATCGCCGACGTAGTGGTCGCGGTCGGCGTACATCAGCCGGCTGGCCTCGGCGAACAGCCGCCAGGCCTGCGGATCGTCGGGGCCGCGCTCGGCGATGTCGGTGCCGTCGAGCAGCAGCATCAGCTGCAGCAGGCCGACGCCGCTGGCCGGCGGCGGCGCCGCGCAGAGGACGTAGGCGCGCAGCGGACGGCAGATCGCGTCCGTGCGTTCGGCGACGTCTTGCTGCAGGTCCCCGGGCGTCATGCGCGCGCCATGCGGCGCTTGCGCCACGCGCGCGGCCAGCGCCTCGGCCAGCGGCCCGCTGCGCAGGGCCTCGGCGC
>JAFAEU010000197.1 GCA_023423855.1 Pseudomonadota bacterium
GGTTCAGCTGCCAACCGAGGTGGTCGCGCAGGGTTTCCGACTGGACCATGCGGCTGGCCGGGTCGGAATCGCCGTCGTCGCCGCGGCTGCCGGACGCGGCGTACTCGAAGCCGGCGGTCTCGGTCCAGCCCTCGTCGGGCGCGTCCCAGGCCTCGCCCCCGTCGCGGCCGTGCTCGCCGGCATCGGTGGCGGTTTCCGCGGCCAGCGACTTGCCGTCCGCCACGGGCAGCGGCGGCGCGTCCTCGGCCCAGTCGAGCAGCGGGTTGCTCTCGACGGCGGCGGCGATCTCGGCTTCGAGTTCGATCGCGGGCAACTGCAGCAGGTGCAGCGCCTGGCGCAGCTGCGGCGTCAGGACGAGGTGTTGACCCAGCGATGTCTGGAGGCGTGGCTTCATCGTCCCGGCGGTTCCCCTGGGCGACGCGCACGGCTACAGACGGAAGGATTCTCCGAGGTAGACCCGGCGCACGTCGGGATTGGCGAGGAGCGCGTCCGGAGCCCCCTGCGCGAGCACACCCCCCTCGTTGAGGATATACGCCCGGTCGCAAATGCCCAAGGTCTCGCGCACGTTGTGGTCGGTGATCAGGACCCCGATGCCGCGGTTCTTGAGGTGCTCGACGATGCGCTGGATGTCCCCGACCGAGATCGGGTCGACGCCGGCGAAGGGCTCGTCGAGCAGGATCAGCCGCGGTTTCGCGGCCAGCGCGCGGGCGATCTCCACCCGCCGGCGTTCGCCGCCGGAGAGGCTGGCGCCGATCTGGTCGGCGACGTGGGTCACCTGCAGTTCGTCCAGCAGGCCGTCGAGTTCGCGCTTGCGGCCGGCGCGGTCGAGGTCCTCGCGCAGCTCCAGCACCAGCATGATGTTGTCGGCGACGCTGAGCTTGCGGAACACCGACGGCTCCTGCGGCAGGTAGCCGACGCCGCGGCGGGCGCGCAGGTACATCGGCTCGGCGGTGATGTCGTGGCCGTCGAGCACGATCCGGCCCTCGTCGGCCGGCACCAGGCCGACGATCATGTAGAAGCAGGTGGTCTTGCCGGCGCCGTTGGGGCCGAGCAGGCCGACCACCTCGCCGGCGTCGAGCGTCAGCGCGAAGTCGCGCACGACCTCGCGCTGGCGGTAGCGCTTGCGCAGCCCCTCGGCGACCAGCATCAGTCCTTCCCGTCCTTCTTGTCGCCGGCCGGGGCCTTGTTGCGCGGCTCGAACTGCAGCGACACGCGGCCGCCGTTGCCGCCGCCCTGCACCTGGCCGGTGCGCATGTTGTAGACGATGCGCTCGCCGGAGATGCTGCCCTGCCCGGGCTGCTGCACCACCGCCTTGCCGGTGAAGACCACGGTGTCCTGCTGCAGGTCGTAGTCGACCTGGGCGGCGGTGGCGTTCATCGTGCCGCCGTTGTCCATGTCCTGCTTCAGCCGTACCGGCGAACCGGTCAGCTTCGCGCTCTGGATGTCGCCGTCGCCCTGGCGGATGTCGGCGCGCGCGGCCTCGATCACCAGCGAGCCCTGGACGATGTGGACGTTGCCGGTCAGCACGCAGGGGCCGGCGTCGGTCACCGTGCAGTCGCTGCGGTCGGCGTCGACCTTCATCGTCTGGTTGCGGTCGGAGGACTTCGCCAGCGCGGTGCCCGCGCAGGCGAGGGCGGCGATCGCCAGGACCAGCTTAGCGGCGTTTCGGGTCATTGTTCAGGCTCACCTTGGACAGGAGCTGGATGCGCTTGCCGGCCAGGTCGGCCTCCATCCCGGTACCGCGCATTGTAGTGCCGGGGGTGGTGAGGGTCACGAGCGCCTCGGAGGTGGCGCGGTTGTCGTTCGGGAAGATGTCGAGCTGTTCGGTCTTGACCACGGTCGGCCGGCTCGCGCCCATCGGGCTGTCGGCGACCACGTCGCCGCGCAGCTTGACCAGGGTGCTCTTCTCGTTGACCCAGCCGGTCTTCGAGCGCACTTCCCAGCGGCTGCCGTGCTCGTCGGGCATCAGGAACAGCGGCGTGACCAGCTCCAGGGTGCGCGCGCCGGGCGTCTGCCGCAGTTCGGGGGCGCGCAGCGAGAACGACTCGCGGCCGTCGCCGTCCAGGGTCACCACCTCGAAGTCGCGCAGGATGTAGTCCGAGCGCTGCTCGACCGCCGCCTCCGGCGCGTCCGGCGCGTGCGCGCGCCAAGCGAACCAGCCGCTCATCAGGGCGCCGGCGAGCAGGACGAGGATGAGGGCGAGGCGCCAGTTCATCGGTCGGCGCGCCCGAGCAGGGCGTCGACCCGGCCCTGCGCGTGCAGGATCAGGTCGCACAGTTCGCGCGCCGCGCCTTCGCCGCCGCGCGAGGGCGTGACCCAGTGCACTTCGTCGCGGATCCAGTGGTGCACGCTGGCCGGCGCCACCGCGAAGCCCGCGATGCGCAGCACGGTCAGGTCGGGCAGGTCGTCGCCCATGAAGGCGACCTCGTCGCGCGCCAGCCCCAGCCGCGTGCGGATCTCCTCGACGCAGGCGACCTTGTCGCGGACGTCGACGTGCGGCTCGGCGCCGAGCTCGCGCGCGCGGTTCGCGGCCACCAGGCTGTTGCGCGCGGTGACGAAGGCCACCGCCACCCCGGCCTTGCGCAGCTGTACCAGGCCCTGGCCGTCGAGCACGTTGAAGGCCTTCGACTCGCGCCCGTCCTCGTCGAACCACAGGCGCCCGTCGGTCAGCGTGCCGTCGACGTCGAAGCAGGCGAGCCGGATCCTCGCGGCGCGGGCGACGAGGTCGGCGGGGTAGTCGGGGCGGGTGTGGGTCACGGGCGGGTCGATGCGGGTTGCGGAACAGGGGCGGAAGGCGCGAAGGCCTCCCCGGCAGGAAAACCGATCCCGCCTTTACCAATCACGAATAAGCCATCACGAATCACGGCCCTCACACCACCCGCGCCCGCAGCAGGTCGTGGATGTTCAGCGCTCCCACCACCCGCCGCTCGGCGTCGAGCACCAGCAGCGCGTTGATCTTGCGCATCTCCATCAGCCGCGCGGCCTCGATCGCGAGCGCGCCGCTGCCGATGGTGACCGGGTCGCGGGTCATCACGTCGCGGATCAGGGTGCCGTGCACGTCGATGCCGGGGTCGGCCAGGGTGCGGCGCAGGTCGCCGTCGGTGTACAGCCCGAGCAGATGGCCTGCGTCGTCGACCACCGCGGTGACGCCCAGGCGCTTGCGGCTCATCTCCAGCAGCGCTTCGCCGAGCGTGGCGTTTTCGGGGACGCGGGGGATGTCGTCGCCGCCGTGCATCACGTCGGCGATGTGCAGCAGCAGGCG
>JAFAEU010000315.1 GCA_023423855.1 Pseudomonadota bacterium
ATCCAGTCGCGGCGCGAGGAGATCGGCGTGCTGCAGCTGCTCGGCGCGACCGACGGCTTCATCCGCCGCCCGTTCCTGTACCTCGGGGCGTGGTACGGCCTCGCCGCCGGCGCGCTGGCGATCGCGCTGCTGGCGATCACCGGACTCGCGCTGCGCGAACCGCTGGCCGAACTCGCCGCCAGCTACGGCAGCCGCTTCGCGCTGGCGGGCATCGACCTGCGCTGGGCGCTCGCCGTGCTGGCCGGCTCGACCGCGCTCGGCTGGATCGGCGCCGGGTTGGTCACCGGTCATTTCCTGCGCCAGACGCGCCCCACCGAGACCTGACGCCGCATGAACCCGCACGACCTCCGCCATCTTGAAAGCGAGCAGCCGCGCGTCCTGGTCGTGGACGGCTCGAAGCTGGTGCGCAAGCTGATCCATGCGGTGCTGGAGAAGGAACTGCCCGGCGTGCGCGTGGTCGAGGGCGGCAGCCTGTCGGAGGCGCGCGAGGTGCTGGCGGGCGAGCCGGTCGACCTCGTCACCACCGCCCTGGTGCTGCCCGACGGCGACGGCCTGCAGGTCGCGCGCGCGGTGCGCGAGGCCGGCGGCCAGCGCTACGTGCCGGTGATCGTGATCTCCGGCGACGTGCAGTCGCACCTGGAGGACCGCCGCTTCACCGAGGACGTCACCGACTACTTCGACAAGAGCCTCGGCCACAACGCGCTGGCCGCGTTCATCCGCGGCTACGTGCAGCCGCAGCCGATCCCGGACGCGCACGTGCTCTACATCGAGGACAGCCGCACGGTCGCGGTCGCGATCCGGCGCATGCTCGAGGCGCACCAGATGCGCGTCACCCACGTCACCAACGCCGAGGACGCGATCGCCTACCTCGAGGCCTACGCCGACACCGACGGCGCGCCCGGCGCCGACCTGGTGCTGACCGACCTCTACCTCAAGGGCGAACTCGACGGCCGCGACGTGCTCAACAAGGTCCGCAACGGCCTGGGCTACGGCAAGCGACGGCTGCCGGTGCTGGTGATGACCGGCGACGACAACCGCGACAACCAGGCCACCCTGCTGCGCCACGGCGCCAACGACCTCGTGCTCAAGCCGATCGAGGAGCGCCTGCTCGCGACCAAGGCCCTGTTCCAGCTGCGCCTGTCGCGGCTGCCGGCCGCACCCGTGCCGCCGGAGCCATGAGCGAGGATCGCGTCAAGCTCGAACCCTCCTGGAAGTCGCGCGTCGGCGACTGGTTCGCGCGCGAGGACATGCAGGCGCTGTCGGCCTTCCTGCGCGAACGCAAGATGGCCGGCGCGCGCATCTATCCGCCGGGTCCGCGGATCTTCGCCGCGTTCGACGCCACGCCGTTCGACGCGGTGAAGGTGGTGATCCTCGGCCAGGATCCCTATCACGGCTACGGACAGGCGCATGGCCTGTGCTTCTCGGTGCTGCCCGGCGTGCCGGTGCCGCCGTCGCTGGACAACATGTTCAAGGAGATCCAGCGCGACCTCGGCATCGCGCGCCCCGACCACGGCTACCTGATGCCGTGGGCGAAGCAGGGCGTGCTGTTGCTCAACGCGGTGCTGACGGTCGAGGACGGCCGCGCCGGCGCGCACCAGGGCAAGGGCTGGGAGGGCTTCACCGACCACGTGGTCGATGTGCTGGGCCGCGAGCGCGAAGGGCTGGTGTTCATGCTCTGGGGCAGCTACGCGCAGAAGAAGGGCGGCATCGTCGATGCGCGCCGGCACCGGGTGCTGCGCACCACGCACCCCTCGCCGCTGTCGGCGCACCGAGGCTTCCTCGGCTGCGGGCATTTTTCCGCGGCGAACGAGTACCTCGCGCGCCATGGCCAGGCGCCGGTCGACTGGTCGCTGCCGTTGCGGGCGGCGCCGGTCGACTGGTCGCTGCCGTTGCGGGCGGCGCTGGACGCCTGACCCCCGGTCGCGCCCACAGGAGCACGAATCTGCAGGTCGGGGCTACGCCCCCGACGCCTGGCAATCGCCGCCGTCCGGGCGTCGGGGGCGTAGCCCCGACCTACGGTCATCCCCGCCTTCGCGGGGACGATGTCCGACAATGCCGGGATGATGTTCCGGGGCGAATCCGGATCGGGTCTTCAAAACCAGATGCGCACCCCCGCCACCACGCGGGTATCGCGCGAGGCCTCGCCGTCGGTTTCATGGAACTGCGCGCTGCGCCCGAAGCTGCGTTCGTGCACGACGCCGACGTAGGGCGCGAACCGCCGCGTGACTTCGTAGCGCAGCCGCAGTCCGGCCTCCGCCTTCGACAGCCCGCTGCCGGTCCCGCGCCGCGGATCGTCCTTCGACTCGAGCTCGACTTCCAGCAGCGGCTGCAGGATCAGCCGGTTGCTCAGGCGCATGTCGTACTCGGCCTCCAGCTTCGCCGACACGCCGCCGCCATCGCCGACATAGGCAACCGCGGACACCTCGAACAGGTAGGGCGCGATGCCCTGCACACCGACCGCCGCGCGCGTGCGCGAGGGCGCCGGCCGGAAGTCGTGGCGCACGCCGGCGACGACGTCCCACCAGCGCGCGACGGCGCGCGACCAGCGCAACTCGGCGCTGGACGAGCCGGTGCGGCCCGATTCGCGATGGCCGCTGCCGCGCAACCACAGGCGATGGACGTCGCCGCCGATCGAGGCGCTGCCTTCCCAGGACTGTCCGCGCGCATGCCGGCCGTCCCAGGCTTCGAGCCGGTCGAGCTTCACCCGGCCGTAGACCGCGGGGCCGTGCGCCATGCCCGCGTGCGACAGCACCGG
>JAFAEU010000392.1 GCA_023423855.1 Pseudomonadota bacterium
CGCGCGCTCAACCACCTGCTGCGCGCCAAGGCCGTGCTCTGCCCGGGCCTGACCGTCACCCTGTTCGACGAGGCCAGCGCCGAACGCGCCGAGTGGATCTACCAGGACGGCCTGCGCGAGTACCTCAAGGGCGAACTGGCCCAGACAGAGTCGCTGCCGCCGGAGCTGTTCGTCGGCCAGCAGAAGAAGGACACCGAGGTCGTCGACTGGGCGGTCGCCTGGGTCCCGGACGGCGACCTGGTGCAGGAGAGCTACGTCAACCTGATCCCGACCGCGCAGCACGGCACCCACGTCAACGGCCTGCGCACCGGCTTCACCGACGCGCTGCGCGAGTTCTGCGACTTCCGCAACCTGCTGCCGCGCGGCGTCAAGCTGGCGCCGGAGGACGTGTGGGACCGCGTGTCCTTCGTGCTGTCGATCAAGATGACCGACCCGCAGTTCAGCGGCCAGACCAAGGAGCGGCTGAGCTCGCGCCAGGCCGCGGGTTTCGTCGAGAGCGCCGCGCACGACGCCTTCAGCCTGTGGCTCAACCAGCACGTTGAGCTCGGCGAGCGCATCGCCCAGCTCGCGATCGAGCGCGCCAGCCTGCGGCTCAAGACCGAGAAGCAGATCGTCCGCAAGAAGGTCACCCAGGGCCCCGCCCTGCCCGGCAAGCTGGCCGACTGCATCTCGCAGGACCTCTCGCGCACCGAGCTGTTCCTGGTCGAGGGCGATTCGGCCGGCGGCTCGGCCAGGCAGGCGCGCGACAAGGACTTCCAGGCGATCCTGCCGCTGCGCGGCAAGATCCTCAATACCTGGGAAGTGGCCTCGGGCGGCGTGCTCGCCTCGCAGGAGGTGCACGACCTCGCCGTCGCGATCGGCTGCGACCCGGGCAAGGACGACATCGCCGGCCTGCGCTACGGCAAGGTGGTGATCCTGGCCGACGCCGACTCCGACGGCCTGCACATCGCCACCCTGCTCTCGGCGCTGTTCCTGCGCCACTTCCCCGCGCTGGTGCGCGCCGGCCACATCTTCGTGGCGATGCCGCCGCTGTTCCGCGTCGACGTGGGCAAGCAGGTGTTCTACGCGCTGGACGGGGAGGAGAAGCGCCTGCTGCTGGAGAAGATCGAGCGCGAGAAGCTCAAGGGCGCGGTCAACGTCACCCGCTTCAAGGGTCTGGGCGAGATGAATCCCTCGCAGCTGCGCGAGTCCACCATCCATCCCGACACGCGCCGGCTGGTGCAGCTGACCGTCGACGACGACGTGGAAACGCGCGGGCTGATGGACATGCTGCTGGCGAAGAAGCGGGCGGGTGACCGGAAGGCGTGGTTGGAGCAGAAGGGCGACCTCGCGACACTGGAGGTCTGACCCGGCAATTCATTGGCCTTAGCCGTGGCGACGGCATCGTTGTCATGACGGCGGATGGATTCGCGCGGCGCGGGCGACCTGGCGACGCTGGAGGTCTGAGAACCTGCCCGAGATCCTTGCATTGGGGCGGGAGCAAACATCATCGAAGACGTCATCCCGGCGAAAGCCGGGATCCATTTTGCCGTTGGTTTTCGTTCTTCCCATTGCAAAATCAAGATCAAGATGGATCCCGGCTTTCGCCGGGATGACGTTGGACCCGGAGATCACGAACAGACGCTCAGACCGGAAAGAGCCTCGCACCGATGCATCGCCACCACGCGCCGTGCAGCAGGTACCACGCGACCAGCAGCCAACCCAGCTGCCATTCCAGCGCGTTCTCGATCCGGTCCTTCAGCCCCTCGTCCACCACGAAAGCACCTGCGGCGACATTGCCCAGGCCCAGCAGCAGCATCAGCGCGCTGACCGCCACCATCGCCGCCGCCATGCGCGCGTCGGCCCGGGCATCGCGACGCATCGCGTGCAGGAAACGCAGCTGCGCGAGGTAACCGAAACCGAAGAAGCAGACCACGCCGTAGCGGCGCAGGAAGCGGTAGGCCTCGCCATCCGTGCCGAGGAAGGTCGCGTAGACCGCCAGCGCGATCGCAGCGATGCCGCCCAGCCAGGCCACGTCGCGCGATCCGCGTCCGAGCCAGCGCGACGCCAGCCACCAGTGCAGGCCCACCAGCAGCGCGCACGGCAGCACCAACAGCCGGAACACATGGTTGCCGAGACCGTGGCGCGCCGCGCGGCTGATCGAGGCGCAGCCTTCGAGCACCGGCACGCAGGCCTCGACATGCCCGTCCCGGATCGACAGCCACAGCGCCAGATGCGTAGCGATGGTGAACAACGCCGCGATCGCGAGCGGCAACGGCCACAGCGGGATCGGATGTGCGGAGGGTCGGGACATGCGTTCGCGGAGGCCTCCTCGCCCCGCGACAGGCTACCAGAGGACCTTTCCGCGATCGTGGAAGCAAGATCCATCGTCATCCCCGCGAAGGCGGGGATCCATTTTGCCTTGCGCAACGACGCTGGATGACCAGCGCTTCGCGCTGTTGTAAAGCGCTTCCCGCCTTCGCGGGGATGACGACCTTTGCTTTGCCGTCAAGGGCGGCTCAGGGCGTCGCCTCGGACAGTTCCATCCGCACGCGGGCCGGCAGTGCCGTCACCCGCAGTTCGCGTCCGTCCCAGTCCGCCTCGCCGGCCTCGATCGTCGTCTCACCCGGATCGCCGGCCAGCGGCCACGGCAGCACCAGGCCGCCTTCGGGCAGGCGCAGACCGGTGTCGTCCACCTCCAGCAGCAACGTACCGTCGTCGCGCCGCAGTCGATACGCCAGCGGGCCGGATGCCGTGCGCAGCCCCTCGATGCCGACGCCCCCACCCTCCAGCCAGTCGACCGGCACGCCGGCGGCGAGCACGAGGCTGTCGTCGCGCTCGCGCGGGTAGGCGAACATGTCCAGCGCCGAGCGCACGAAGTCCGAACCCACCCAGGCGTGCGGCAGGTCGCCGAGGAAGAACGGCTTGCGCGGCGTGCGCGACACCACCTCGCCCCACTGGTTCCAGGCCTGCGGCGCGCCGTCGGCGAAGAAGAAGTCGACCACCTCCTTCGCCCGCCCGCGCCAGCCCAGGCGCACGAACGCGGCGACGTTGCGCCATTCGTACGGCGTGTAGTCCTTCCACTCCAGCCGGCCGTCGCGGCGATCTAGGAAGCGCGTCCAGTACTGCTCGAAGGTGTTGCGCAGCAGGTCCTGTGGCAGCCGATCCTGCTCGCCGCCGGGGGCGAGGCCGATGGTTGTCGAGGTGGGATCGAAGTCGCCGAGCTCGGCCGCGCCGGGCAGGAAGTCGATGCCGTGCAGCTTCGCGGCGGCGCGCAACGAGGCCATCAGGTCGTCGTGGAACTGGTCGCGCGAGTCCGCCATCCGCTTCGCGTCCTCGACCCTGCCCAGCGCCTCGGCGACCTCCACCGCATCCTTGTAGCCGCGCAGCGCCCAGAAATTGTCCCAGTACGAATGCATCGGCTTGGCCGAATAGCCTTCGTGGCTGATCGACGCCGGCATCATCCCGTAGAACGCGGGATTGAGCCGGCGGTTCGCCGCGGTGCGCTCGGACAGCCGCAGTCGCTCCATGTAGCGGTACGCACCTTCGACGTGCGGCCACATCCGCTCGAGGAAGGCG
>JAFAEU010000442.1 GCA_023423855.1 Pseudomonadota bacterium
ATCAAAATGGATCCCGGCTTTCGCCGGGATGACGATGTCTTTTCCATTCCTGATTCCCGACTCCCGATTCCCGGCCGCATCAGGCCACCAGCCCGGCGGCCTTGGGCTCGGCCACCGCGACCAGCAGCCGCTCCAGCGCCAGCCAGGCGTCCGCGGGCTCCTCGCCCACGCGCACGCGGCCCTTGGCGATGCGGTCGACGCCGCCGGCCATCGCCACGAAGCGGTCCCAGCGCGGGGCCGGATGCCGCGACAGCGCGCGCCGGTACACCGCCTGCTTCGAATCCCAGACCCGCTGTGCCTTGAATTCGGCGGCGAGGTTGCCGCCGCGCGCCTGCACCCGCGCCAGCGCGGCGACGCGGTTGAGCTCCATCGCCACCATGCCCATCAGCGCCGGCACCACGCCGCCCTCGGCGCGCAGGCCGGCGAGCATGCGCGCCGCCTGCGCCGGCTGTCCGTTGAGCGCGGCGTCGACCAGGCGGAACACGTCGTAGCGCGCGGCGTCGGCGACCAGCGCGTCCATGCGCGCGGCATCGAGCGTGCCGCCTTCGGCCAGCAGCGCGAGCTTGTCGATTTCCTGCGCCGCGGCCAGCAGGTTGCCCTGCACGCGTTCGGCCAGGCGCTGCACCGCGCCGCGGTCGGCGCGCACGCCGCGCTGGCGCAGTCGCGCCTCCAGCCAGCCTTCGAGTTCGTGCGGGCGCACCTGCGGCGCCAGCACGAGGTGCCCGATCTTCGCGATCGCCTCGCTCCACTTGCCGCCGTGCTGGCGGCTCCAGTCGCCGGCGGTGACCAGCAGGACGACGTCGCCGGGCGGGTTCGCGCAGTAGTCGGCGATGACCCCGGCGCCGTCCTTGCCCGGCTTGCCGGTGGGCAGGCGCAGTTCGACCAGGCGCTGGGCGGAAAACAGGCTCGGCGCGCGGAAGGTGGCGTCGAGCGCGTTCCAGTCGAAGTCGCGGCCGTCGGCGTCGAACACTTCGCGCTCGCCGAAGCCGGTGTCGCGGGCGCGGGCGCGGATGGCGTCCGCGGCTTCCAGCACCAGCAGGGCCTCGGGTCCGGCGACGAGGTAGGCCGGCCGCAGCGGTTCGGCGGCGAGCTGCGCGGCGAGGCGTTCGGGCTTCAGTTCCATCCGTTCATTGCGCGGCTTGCCGGAGCTCGCGCGTGGCCGCATCGATGCGGCGCAGGATCGACGCGGTCATCTCGCGCTGCAGCTCGCGGCCCAGCAGCTCGCGCTCGGTGTCGGTGCCGGTGGAATCGGTCGGCACCGAGATGTAGTCGCGCGACAGCTCGACCGCCTGCTGCGGCACGATCTCGTCGCCGTTGGCGTCGATCAGCGCGAACACCACCGCGTAGCGCAGGGTGTATTCCTGCGCGCGGCCGAACTGGTCGATGCTCAGCGGCGTCGAGGCCCAGTGCTCGGAGCGAATCGCCAGCGTCGCCAGCCGGCCCTCGACGTCGGACTCGGCGACGCTCGCGCCGGCGCGGTCCAGCGCACGCTCCAGCGACTGCGTCAGCGGGCTGTAGGGATCGCGCGCGGTCACCCGCACCTGGCCCATGTCCGGCGGCAGCACCAGCGCCTCGCGCAGGTGGAAGCCGCAGGCGGACAGGAGCAGGAGGCAGGCGGCGGCGCAGGCCGGGAGCAGTCGTTTCATGGGCGAAGTCTGGCGGAGGGGCCGGACGCTATCAATAGCGGCCTGTCGCTGGTGTTCAGGCGCAGCGGGGACTGGAGCGAAGGCCTGCCATCCTTGGCCGCTGTCATTTCGACCGAAGGGAGAAATCCCGCCACAAACCACCGAATGGCCGTGGCCGGGAAGGATCGCCCGACGGTGCGCTCGACGAGCCTGCGCCCACCCGGGCGGCGGGGAGAGAGATTTCTCCCTTCGGTCGAAATGACAGCGGCTGAGGAGGACAGGCGCTACGGATGACGGGCCGGGTGAACTGCTTCCGCCGCGTCCGCGACACCAGCCATGCCCAGCGGCGAACACCCCGGACTCGATGACATGGCCCTACCCGGCGACGACGTTGACGATCTTCCCCGGCACCACGATGACCTTGCGCACGGCCAGCCCCGACAGGAAGGCCTGCACGTTGGGTTCGGCCAGGGCAATGGCCTCGATCGTCTCGCGCGATGCGTCGACCGCGACCTCGATGGTGCCGCGCAGCTTGCCGTTGACCTGCACCGCCAGCGTCACCGCGTCGCGCTGCAGCGCGGCCGGGTCGGCCTGCGGGAACGGCAGGTCCTCGAGCAGCGTCTCGGGATGGCCCAGCGCCTGCCACAGCGCGTGGCTGGCGTGCGGGGTGATCGGGTTGAGCAGCAGCACCATGGCCTCGAGGCATTCCTGGCGCAGCGCGCGGCCGTTGGCGGAGGTGTCATCGAACTTTGCCACCGCGTTCAGCAGTTCCATCACCGCGGCGATCGCGGTGTTGAAGCTGTGGCGGCGGCCGTAGTCGTCGCCGATCTTCTGGATCGCCTCGTGCAGCTGGCGGCGCAGGGTCTTCTGCGCGGGCGTGGCCGCCGCGGCGTCGAAGCCACCGGCCGCGCCGCCCTCGACGTGGCGCTGCACCTGCGTCCACAGCCGCCGCAGGAAGCGCGACATGCCCTCCACGCCGGCCTCGTTCCACTCCAGCGACAGCTCCGGCGGCGAGGCGAACATCGAGAACAGGCGCACGGTGTCGGCGCCGTAGCGGGCGATCATCGCCTGCGGGTCGACGCCGTTGTTCTTCGACTTCGACATCTTCTCGACGCCGCCGATCTGCACCGGCTGGCCGTCTGACCTGAGCTTCGCGCCGGTGACGCGCCCCTTCTCGTCGCGCGCGACCTCGACGTCGGCGGGATTGATCCAGTCCTTCGAGCCGTTCGCGTTCTCGCGGTAGTAGGTGTCGGCGATCACCATGCCCTGGGTGAGCAGGCGCGTGGCCGGTTCGTCGCTGGACAGCAGGCCCTCGTCGCGCAGGAGCTTGTGGTAGAAGCGGAAATACAGCAGGTGCAGGATCGCATGCTCGATGCCGCCGATGTACTGGTCGACCGGCGTCCAGTACTTCGCGCGTTCGTCGACCATGTCGGCCGCGCCCGGCGAGGTGTAGCGCGCGTAGTACCAGCTCGACTCCATGAAGGTATCGAAGGTGTCGGTCTCGCGCTCGGCCGGCTTGCCGCAGGACGGACAGGTCGTCTTGCGCCACTCGGGATCGGACTTGATCGGCGAATGCACCACGCCCGGATTGGCGAAGGCGTCGGCGACGTCCTCGGGCAGCAGCACCGGCAACTGGTCTTCCGGCACCGGCAGCGCGCCGCAATCGGCGCAGTAGATCACCGGAATCGGGCAGCCCCAGTAGCGCTGGCGGCTGACGCCCCAGTCGCGCAGGCGGAAGTTGACCTTGCGCCGGCCGCTGCCCTCGGCCTCGAAGCGCGCGGCCAGCGCGTCGAATGCGGCGTCGAAGTCCATGCCGCTGAAGTCGCCCGAGTTGACCAGGAAGCCGCGCTCGGTCTGCGCCTCGCGCTGCTCGATGGCGGCGAGGTAGTCGCGCACCACCGCCACCGCGGCGTCGATCTCGACCACGTCGATCGGCCCGTGCGCGCCCAGCGCGACCGCCATCGGGTCGTCGTGGTCGGCGACGTGCGAGCCGATCTCGGCCAGCGCATCGCGCACCGACGCCGGCACGATCACCGGCTTCACCGGCAGGCCGTAGGCCTTGGCGAACTCCCAGTCGCGCTGGTCGTGCGCCGGCACCGCCATCACCGCGCCGGTGCCGTAGCCCATCAGCACGAAGTTGGCGACGTAGATCGGCACGTCCTCGCCG
>JAFAEU010000031.1 GCA_023423855.1 Pseudomonadota bacterium
CATGTCGCTGGCGGCGGTGGGCTTCGTGCTGCAGAACATGCCGCTGCTGCTGGTGGCGCTGTTCTGCACCGGGCTGCAGTCGACGCTGTTCGGGCCGGTGAAGTATTCGATCCTGCCGTCGGTGCTCAAGCCCGAGGAGCTCACCGGCGGCAACGGCCTGGTGGAGATGGGCACGTCGATCTCGATCCTGCTGGGCATGATCGCCGGCGGTTCGATCTTCCTGCTCGCCGGCGCCGCGGGGCCGTACGTGGCGGCGGTGGCGATCATCGCGCTCGCGGTCGCCGGCAACATGGTCGCGCGCCGCATCCCGCGCGTGGACGCGGGCGAACCCGGGCTGGAGGTCAGCTGGAACATCGCGCGCGAATCCTGGCGGATCTGGCAGCTCACCCGGCGCCAGCCGGCGGTGCGCAACGCGGTGCTGGGGGTGTCGTGGTTCTGGTTCATCGGCACGGTGCTGACCGCGCAGCTGCCGGTCTACGCCGAGACCAACCTCGGCGGCACGCAGGCGCTGTACATCTTCGCGCTGGCGCTGTTCTCGATCGGCGTGGGCGCCGGCTCGCTGCTGTGCGAGAAGCTGTCCGGGCGCACGGTGGAGATCGGGCTGGTGCCGCTGGGCGCGTTCGGCGTCAGCGCGTTCATGCTCGACCTGTACTTCGCGCGGCCGGGGCAGGCGCTGGCGACGGGCATGTCGGTCGCGCAGTTCGTCGATGCAGCGGGCAGCTGGCGGATCATCCTCGACCTGACCGGCATCGGCCTGTTCACCGGTTTCTTCGTGGTGCCGCTGTTCGCGCTGATCCAGAGCCGCACGCCGAAGGCGGAGCTGGCGCGCGTGATCGCGGGCATGAATATCCAGAACGCGGCGTTCATCGTCGCCGCGGCGGTGATCGGCATCGCGGTGCAGCGCTTCCTCGGCTGGACGATCCCGCAGCTGTTCCTGGCGCTGGCGATCGCGAACGTGCTGGTCGCGGTGTGGATCTTCACGATCGTGCCCGAGTTCTTCATGCGCTTCGTCAGCTGGCTGATGGTGCGCGTGCTGTACCGGCTGGAGCTGCACGGCATCGAGAGGCACGTGCCGGACGAGGGCCCGGCGCTGATCGTGTGCAACCACGTCAGCTACATGGACGCGCTGATCCTGGCCGCCACCATCCCGCGGCCGGTGCGGTTCGTGATGTACCACAGGATCTTCGACCTGCCGGTGCTGCGCTGGATCTTCCGCACCGCGAAGGCGATCCCGATCGCCGGTGCGCGCGAGGATCCTGAGCTGATGCGGCGCGCGTTCGACGCCATCGACGCGGCGCTGGCGGAAGGCGAACTGGTCGGGATCTTTCCCGAGGGCGCGCTGACCAGGGACGGCGGGATCGCCGCGTTCAAGTCGGGCGTGGAGAAGATCCTCGAGCGCGCCGCCGCGCGCGGGCAGGTGGTACCGGTGGTGCCGATGGCGCTGCGCGGGATGTGGAGCAGCATGTGGAGCCGCCGCGACTCACGGCTGGGACGCATGCGCGTGCCACGGCGGTTCCGCGCGCACGTGGGGGTGGTGGCGGATGCGCCGGTCGATGATGCGGGGGTGAGCGCGGAGCAGCTGGAAGCGAGGGTGCGGGCGCTGCGGGGGGATGCGGCCTAGCGTTTTGGTTGGCTGTTTGCTGTTGGCCCCCACCCCGGCCCGCGGGTCAGCTCACCCAGCCGGCAATCACGAACAACGCGATCAACGCCAGCCAGACCAGCAGCGCGCGCCAGACCAGGCTCATCGCATCGCGCAGCTCCGGCAGCGGGCCGAGTTCGAGCACCAGCGCGCTGCCGGTGGCCATGCCGGCGTCGGCATACTCCTCGGCCTCGTCGGCGATCTCGCTGCGCACGCTGGCGCGGCCGGCGGCCACGAGGAAGCCGGTGTCGAGCCGCAGCGACGCGCCGCCGGCCTCCTTCCAGGCGCCGACGACGACGTCGAAGTTGCCCACTAGCGCCAGCGACAGCGTCACCAGTTGCGCGACCGGCCAGTCGAGCACGGCCAGCAGGGTGCGCGCGCCGGCCACCGTGTCGGCCGGCAGCGCGGCGGCGATGTCGTCCTCGGCCGCGATCGCGACCAGCCGGTACGCCAGCGCACCCACCGGGCCGAGCAGCAGGAACCAGAACAGCACGCCGAACCAGCGCCGCAGCGCCGCGTAGAACACCGCGCCGACCAGCGCCGGTGGATCGACGCGCGCCTGGTCGCGGCGCAGCGGCGGCCACAGCCAGGCGGCGGCACTGCGCCGGGCGTCACCGCTGGGCGCTTCGATCACGGCATCGACGTCGTGGTCGAGGTTGCGCGGGCCCCAGGCGTGGAACAGCACCGCCACGCCGAACAGCAGCGACGGCAGGCCGAACAGGGTGCCGTGCAAGGCCCACTGCAGCAGCGCGACCAGCAGCACGACCGGCACCAGCGCCAGCGCGATGCCATGGCGGCCGCGCCAGAAACCATCGTCGGGAAAGCGCGCGTCGAGCCAGCGCAGCCAGGCGCGGGCCCAGTCGTGGTTGCGCAGCGCCAGCGCGGTCTCGTGCGCGACGTGGCTGAGCACGAGGGCGACGACGACCGCGAGCAGGGTGGCGAACATGGGGCGATTCTAGGCGCTGGGGGTTGCGGGCGGGAGCAGGCTTTTCCGGGGCGGCGACGGCGGAAGCTTGGCTGGCTTCGGGGCCCCCACCCCAACCC
>JAFAEU010000061.1 GCA_023423855.1 Pseudomonadota bacterium
CTCGTGGCGAGCGACGAACGCGTCCTGCCTCATGCGCGCCGCCCCGTCAGCCAGTTGGCCACGCCGAACAGCCGCACCACGCCGGCGTCGCCCTGCGCGCCGGTCAGCGGCTCGGCGATGCCGGCCAGTTCCTGCTGCCGCTGCGGCGTGAGCGTCCCGGCGCGCTCGGCGAAGGCGATCACCGCCGCCTGCTCGCCCGGCAGCAGCGGCACCGGCGGCGCGTGGATCGCATTGATGTGCGCGCCCGCGGCCTCGCGCGCCCGCGGCGCATGCACCACCATCGTCCGCGCCACGATGTCGCCCAGCCGCCGGCCCCAGGGATCGATGAGGCTCGACGACAGGCCGAAGGCATAACCGAACGGCAGCATGTCGACGGTGCGCATCAGGTTGCGCACGAACGCCGCCATCCAGCCGATCGGCGCGCCGTCGGCGGCGATCACGCGCAGTCCCATCGCGCGCTTGCCCGGCGTCTGCCCGTCCCACATCGCCTCGAACGCCACCGGGTAGGCCCAGATCACCAGGAACAGGAACACCAGATAGACACCGATGCCGACGCGCCCGAGGAAGCCGAGGAACATCGACGCGACCAGCACCAGCGCGAAGCGGATCGACAGGTCGATCAGCCACGCGAACGCGCGCGGCACCGGGCCGGCGGCGGGCAGCCGCAGCGCGACGCCTTCGGGCGTGTGGATTTCGCGGACGGTATCGAGCATCAGCCGGCCACCGCGCCCGATGCGGTCATCGCGTCTGCCAAGCCCCTGTTCCCCCGTCCATCCAAGCGTCCGCCGCGTCGATCCCCGTACCGGCGCTACTGTAGCGCGGGCCGTTCGTCCCCGACGCATCAAACCTGCAGGCGCAACCTCAGCCCAGCACTTCGCCCAGGTAGTCATCCTTCAGCCGCACGTAGTGCCGCGCGCTGTAGTACAGCGCCTCGATCTGCGCGTCGTCGAGCCGGCGCACGAACCGCGCCGGGTTGCCCAGCCACAGTTCGCCCTCGCCCACCACCTTGCCCGGCGGGACCAGCGCGCCGGCGCCGACGAAGCCATGCTTTTTCACCACCGCGCCGTCCATCACCACCGCGCCCATGCCGATCAGGCAGGCGTCCTCGATCCGGCAGGCGTGGATGATCGCCTTGTGGCCGACGGTGACGTCCTCGCCGATCACGGTGGCGAAGCCGCCGTTCTTCAGGTGCGGGCCGTCGTGGCTGACGTGGACCACCACGCCGTCCTGGACATTCGTGCGCGCGCCGATGCGGATGAAGTTGACGTCGCCGCGGACCACGGTCATCGGCCAGATCGAGACGTCGTCGCCCAGCACCACGTCGCCGATCACCACGGCCGAGGGATCGATGTACACGCGCTGGCCGAGTTCGGGCAGCTTGCCGCGATAGCGGCGCAGGCGGGCAGGCAGGGGCGTCATGGACGCGCATTGTAGTGCCCCGGCTCGATCCGCCGCGCCTACACTTCCGGACATGGACGCCACCCCCGAGACACCTGTCGCCGAACTGGCGCCCACCCTGGCCCGCCTGCGCGCCGCCTGGCAGGCCCGCAAGCCCGGCCCCGCGCAGCGCCGCGACGACCTCGCGCGCCTGCGCGACGCGCTCAAGCGCCGCCTGCCGGAGATGGCCGACGCCATCGCCGCCGATTTCGGCCACCGCTCGCGCCACGAGTCGTTCATCGCCGACGGCATGACCGTGCTGACCGAACTCGACCACCTGCGCCGCCACCTGCGCGGCTGGATGAAGCCGCGGCGCGTGGGCACCGGCTGGCGCTTCTGGCCGGCGCGCGGGGAGGTGCGCAGCGAGCCGGTGGGCGTGGTCGGCGTGATTTCGCCCTGGAACTACCCGGTCAACCTGGCGCTGATCCCGCTCGCCACCGCGATCGCCGCCGGCAACCATGTCTTCCTCAAGCCGTCCGAGCACACGCCGCGCAGCGCCGACTTCCTGCGCTCGCTGCTGGCCGAGGTATTTCCCGCCGACCGCGTCGCCGTCGCCACCGGCGGCGCCGAGGTCGCCGCCGCCTTCGCCGCGCTGCCGCTCGACCACCTCGTGTTCACCGGCTCGACCGCGGTCGGCCGCAAGGTGATGGCCGCGGCCGCCACCAACCTCACCCCGCTGACGCTGGAGCTGGGCGGCAAGTCTCCGGCGATCGTCTGCGACGACATGCCGGTCGACCGCGCCGCCGCACGGCTCGCCACCGGCAAGTGGTTCAACGGCGGCCAGACCTGCATCGCCCCGGACTACGTGCTGCTGGTCGGCGATGCCGCGCGCCGCGATGCGCTGGTGCAGGCGCTGCGCGACGAGGTCGCCGCGCGCTACGGCGACCTGTCCGACGCCGGCGACTACACCCGCATCATCAACGACGCCCAGTTCGCGCGGCTGCAGGGCCATCTCGACGACGCGCGCGCGCGCGGGCTCGACATCGTTGCGCTGGCGTCGACGCACGACCCCGCCGCGCGCCTGTTCGCGCCGACCCTGGTGCTCGAACCCGGCGACGACGCGACGGTGATGCAGGAAGAGATCTTCGGCCCGATCCTGCCGATCCGCAGCGTCGACTCGCTCGATGCCGCGATCGCGCACGTCAACGCCAACGACCGCCCGCTGGCGCTCTACCCCTTCAGCCACGACCGCGCCAGCGTCGAGAAGATCCTGCACCACACCCTCGCCGGCGGCGTCACCGTCAACGACACCCTGCTGCACTTCGGCATCAACGCCCTGCCCTTCGGCGGCGTCGGCGCCAGCGGCATGGGCGCCTACCACGGCCGCGCCGGCTTCGACGCCATGAGCAAGCAGCTGCCGATCCTGTGGCAGCCGCGTCGCGCCGGCAGCGACCTGCTCAAGCCGCCGTATACGAAGGTGGCGAAGTTCATCGACTTCCTGGTGCGCTGACGCCATGCCCGCCTGCCCGGTCGATCGATCCACGATGCAGGCCATCGCGCTGCGCGGCGGCCAAGCCGAACACCAGTGCCCGCGCTGTGCCGGGCTGTGGATGCCCGGCGCACTGGTGCGTGCGAGCCTCGGCGAAATCCCGCGCCAGCGCCTGCGGGCGGCCGGCAGCGCGCGCAGGCTGCGCTGTCCCGACGACGACGGCGCACTGGTCGCGATCATGCACCGTGGCGTCGAGATCGACGTCTGTCCGCGCTGCAGCGGCGTCTGGCTCGACGCCGGCGAGCGCATGCGCATGCTCGAGGCGTCGCGGCCACCGGCCAGGCGCCAGACAGGCGCCACCGACCTCTCCGGCGCCGTCGAACTGATCGATCTCGGCGCCGGGCTGCTCGACGGCGCCGGCGACGTCGCGGGCAAGCTGCTCGAGTTCGTCGGCGAGGCCTTGTCCTCGCTCTAGGCCTGCAGTCGCCGCATGGAGTCGTGAACTGGAACCTGCGCCGGACCACGAGGATCCCTCGCCGCCGGTGCCCGACTGCCGGGCCCTGCTGCTGGCGCTGTTCCGGCCGGTGGACATCGCGCCGATGGCGGGCTGACGCCCCCTTCCGGGCCACCCGCACCGGGGCCTTCGCCGCGATTCGGCCGCATTTGACACTGCCGAGCAGCCGGCAGTAGGATGCCATTCGTCAAGTTGCGTCCTGTCAGGGAGGCACGTCGTTCATGGCAGCTACCCATGAAGCGGAGCGACCTTCGCTGCAGCTTGCCGGCACGTCGAAGAAGCGGCTGTTCTTCACCGGCCCCCCGCAGGCGCTCACCGGCCTGATTCCCCTGGTCAACAACAGCGACGCGAAGCTCAAGCTGCGCAGCATCGGGCTGTCCTCGCCGTCGCTGAAGGGCGCCGCCAGGCTGCCGCTGGGAACGATGCCGTTCTATGCCCGGCTGCATCCGGGCGAGCAGGCGGATGTGCCCGGCACCATCATGCTGGACTCGAGCACACCTCCGGGCAGCCACCGGCTCGAGATCACCGTCGGCGACACCACTGTGCCGGTCGAGGCGCATGTCGAGGAAGTGGTCGACCTGCGGATGAGTCCCGCGCAGATCACGATCCTGGCCGGAAGCACGACCAGTTTCACGCGCACCCTGGTGGTCGAGAACGCCGGCAATGTCGACCTCCCGACCGGCGAGCTGTGCGAGACGCCGATCGTCGACTCGAACGATCTCGCCTCGGCGCTGGTGGCCGGGATCAACGATTCGGACAAGTCGACCATCGAGGCCATGGTCAAGGGCATCCTGCTGAAGTGGGGAGAGCTCAACGCCGGCACGCTCGTCACCCGCCGGCCGGCGATGGTCCTGCATCCCGGGCAGAAGCTTGCCGTCGAGATCCGGTTCGAACTGCCGGCCACGCTGAAGCCGCTGCGCCACTACTGGGCGAACCTGCAGCTGTACAACGCAGCGCTGTCGGTCGACATCTACACCACCGCCAACTATGGCCGCAAAGCCGCGGATGGCCGCAAGAAGGCGGCCAAGCGCGGCAAAACCAGGGAGAGCGCCAGATGAACAAGGGAGGATCGGCCCCCAGCATCCCGAAGGACTTCACGCTCGGGATCGGAGGCACTGGCTCGACCATCCATATCGACAGCGACCTGGACAACATCCGCATTCCGGAGATCGGGCCCATCACCACCACCTCGACGGTGAATGGCGATTCCAAGGTCGGCCTGAAGGTCGAGCCGCTGAAGATCGAGCCGCTGACGGTCACCAGCAACTCCAACACGAACTCCGTGGTCGACCTCAAGCCGGTGGCCGTGGATTCGTGCCAGACGATCAAGATCGCGCCATTGCCGCCGATACGCATGGAGCAGCCGTACTCGCAGCACTTCGGGTTTGTCGTCATGGGCGTGGAACTGTTCGGCTTCAACAGCTCGGGCAGCTACGAGACGCTGCTGAACCATCCGGCGCGTGGCGCGCCGTGCTGCGGACACCATGCCGATGGCGAGCACGGGCGGCCAGGCGTCCGATCCGAATCCACCGTGACGCGCAACGACCGTGGACTTCGCGTCCGCATCGGCGGGTAGCCGCGCGCACCTTCCCGCCAGGAGACCCATCATGCAGTCCTCCCGCTACGCCAACGACCCCGCACAGGCCAGGGGACCGGAAGTCCTCTACGGCTACTGCCACGACAGCCGCAGGATGCGGATGATGGACTACGGCGATTTCATGAGTAACCTCAACCGGGGCTACTCCAACCTGTACCAGGCCCCGGCCGGCATGGCCTCCGCCCTCGCCCCCGCCGCCAACGCGTTCGCGCCGGACCACCGGCGCCAGCAAGGCTGCGGCTGCCGTGACGAACCGGAGGATTGCAGCTGCAACTGCTGCATCCAGTGCGCGGACATCGTCGAGCACGCCTACTGCGGCGAGACCCGCAAGATTCCGATCACCTTCGACAACGACTCGCGCCGCGAGCGCCAGGTCAGCCTGCAGATCGGCGGGTTCAACACCGACGGCGGACATCCGCTGCCGTGGAAGGCCTCGCTCTCGGACGCGACGTTCACCCTGGGCCCGTGCAGCCGGAAGAACGTGCTGGTGACGGTCGACATCGACTGCGGGCAGGGCAACTTCAGGGAGGCCGCCGTCAACGTGTCCGCGGACGCCGGACCGGCCCGCGCCACGCTCGAGTCGTGCACGGTCGGCTACGCGCGACTCGCCGCCGACGGCTGCCTCATCCGCCCGCTCATCGTCGCGGTCGCGGTCCTACCCGACCATTGCCACGCGCACAGGGTCAGCTGCCTGTGCGGTTGCTGCTGCTGACCGGTCAGGCGCGCTGAGCGCGCAGGATCCGGTACTGCCAGGCGCCGCTGTTCATCTGCTCGTACACGGCGGAGCCCGGCACCGCCAGGAAGTTGTCGATCATGGCGTCATGCCCGCCGAACGCCTGCGCCCGCGTGGCGGCCACCTCGTCGCATGACGCCAGCACGTTGTGCGTGATGTCGCGCTCGCCCAGGATCCCGAACCCCAGGGGGGGCAGCATCGCGCGCACCTCCAGCCATCGCTCCACCGGCAGCAGGTCCGTGTACAGGAACACGCCGCCCTTGCGGATGACCCGGGCCACCTCGGCATAGAAGGCGCGCAGGTTGGGATAGGTGTGGGACGACTCGACGTTGGTGACGACGTCGAAAGCGGCGTCCTTGAACGGCATGTTCTCGGAATCGCCGACCTCGAACCGGGTGCCCTTCCCGTGCGTGCCGCGGCAGAAGGCGATCGCCTCCGGCGACAGGTCCATCCCGACGGCCTTGGCCTGCAGGACCTCGGCCATCAGCGCCACCATCCCGCCGCGACCGCAGCCCACATCGAGCACGCGCTTGCCCTTCAGCGCGGTCGCTCCGATCAATTCGTGCACCAGCCGCACCGAGTTGCGATTGAACACCTGCTCGGGCACCTCGACGCGCGACTCGTCCTCGCCGGCATCCGTGCTGACATAGCCATAGTTGAGGAAGAACGAGGCCTCGCCCACGCCCGACTGCCGCAGGCGCCGCGACACGTCGTCGTAGAAGTCGCGATAGCCCTGCTTTGCCGCGACGCCCGGGGCATCGCCCTTGAGTTCCGTCGCCTCCAGCTGCTCGAAGGGCAGTCCCGCGGCCTTTTCGTCCACGTCGCCAGCCTGGGCCCTGGCGACGATCACCGCCAGTTCGCCGATCGTCGGCGCCTGGAAGAGTTTCAGCACCGGGAGCTCGATCTGGAAGCGTTCGCAGATCTCCGCCGCCACCTGTGCCGCCAGCAGCGAGTGCCCGCCGAGGTCGAAGAACCGGTCGTGGATGCCGACCGCATCGATGCCCAGCTGGCTTCCCCAGATTTCCGCCAGGACACGCTCCACCTCATTGCGCGGCTCGGCGTAGGTCGTCGCCAGGTCCGGTCGCGGATGCAGCTCGGTGCCGGCGCCGTTCGCGGGCGTGGCCTGCTTGTGCTGGACCCACGCCTGCAGGCGCTCCTCGAGATTCACCGCGACGATCACGCGCGAGCCCAGGGGCGAGGCCAGCACGCGAAGCAGGGCATCGCCCCCTTCCGGCGGATTGATCGCCAACGGCATGCTCACGCTCTGCGCCTCGGCGGCGTTGTCCCACGCGTCCCAGTCGATGCTCAGCCAATGCCTGCCCTGCTGCAGCGCCAGCACGTCCAGCAGCGCATTGACGGCCGAATACGCCGCAAGGCCCAGCCCGCCCAGGATCGCCGAGACCGACGAATGCAGCACCCATCGCGCCGGCTCCCGCCCCCGCATCGCCGCCATCATGTTGTAGAGCCCGCGGATCTTCGGCGAGAACTGCGCTTCCATGACCTCCCGGCCGGTGTCGGCGGCGGATGCGAACGCGGCCGCATCGATGCGCGCAGCGCCGTGGACGACCATGTCGATCTTCCCGAAGCGTTGCACCGCGAGGTCGACGGCCTCCATCACATCGGACGCCTTGTTCAGGTCGGCCCGCAGCACCATCACGTCGTCGCGCTTGCCGCGCATCGCCGCAAGCCGCTTCAGGATCGTCCGCTGGCCCTCCGAGACGGAGGGGTCCTCGCTCGCCGCGGCCCATTCCGCGGGGATCGGCAGCGTCGTCCGGCCAAGCAGCACCAGCCGTGCGCCGATGCCGGCGAACATCACTTCGGCAAGGTGGAGCCCCATGTGGCCGAGGCCGCCGGTGATCAGCACCACCGGCGACTCCGGCAGGTCCAGCGGTGCGCCCGGGGGCTTGGTTGCCACGCCGGCGAAGGCCTCGACGAAACGCTGGCCCTTGCGCATCGCCATCGCCGGATCCGGCAACCCCGCCGCCAGTTCCGCCACGAGCATCGCGGCCACCGTCTTGTCCGTGTCGACGTCCACGTGCGCAACGCGCAGGCCGGGATGCTCCTGCGGCAGCACGCGCGCCACCCCGGCACCCAGGCCGCGCGCCGGATCGAGCGCATCCTGCGGATCCAGTGACGCGGTGCCCCGCGCCACGAACAGCAGCGGCAGCGGGCGCACGGTCTGCTGGCGGCTGAGCGCGTGCGCCAGCTGCATCGGGCCCAGCAAGGCCACGGTCGCCGCATCGTCCAGCGCCGTGTCCGCCGGGGGCGACGCGTTCCAGCAATACACCACGCCCGCCAGCTTGTCCTCGCCCGCGCACACCTCGCCCGCGAGCCGGTGATAGTCGTCGACCTGCGCCGGATCGATCGCATAGCCGCCGCGCGTCGCCTTGAACCGATCGCCGCGACGCACCGGGATCGGCTGCGCGCCCGCGGCCCGCAGCGCGGCGACCATCGCCGATCCGGGCGTCTGCGCGTCATCGAAGACCAGGATCTTCCTGCCGGCGAGAGCGTCCGGCTCCGGCTTCGGCGCCGGGGTGGCCTTCCATGTCGCCTTGTACATCCACTTCGAGGTGTCGCGCAGCTCCGCCGCCTTGGCCTTCGCATCGGGCAATGCGCCCACCCAGTAGCTGTGCCGCTCGAACGGATAGGTCGGCAGGCTCACCCGCCGGCGCTGCTCGGTCGCATGGAACCCGCTCCAGTCGACGTGGACACCGATGCTCCAGAGCTTCGCCAGCGCCGCCAGCATGGCCTGCGCATCCGGCGTCGGGCTCTCCGCGGCCGGCAGTGAATTCACGCACTCGATCTTCCTGCCCGCGGCTTTCGCCGCGGCGCCGGCGAACGTGGTCAGGGCATTGCCCGGGCCCACCTCGATGTAGGCCGGGTCCTTGCCGGCGGACGTGTCGCCTTCGGCGATCGTCCGCAGCCCGTCGCCGAAGCGCACCGCGTGGCGCAGCTGCGCGATCCAGTAGTCCGGCTGCGCCACCTCGCCGCCCGCCAGCGTTCCCGTCAGGGTTGCCACGAAGGGCGCCTCCGGTGCGCGCAGCGTCACGCCGTCGAACGCGGACCGGAACCCGGCGAGGATCGGATCCATCATCGACGAATGGAAGGCGTGGGAGGTGTGCAGCCTGCGGGCCGCGATCGATTCCTGCGCCAGCGCCTTCTCGACGCGGGTGATCGCGCCGGCGGGGCCGGAAAGGACCGAGAACCCGGGCGCGTTGATCGCCGCGAGCGACACCTTGCCCCTGGCGAACCGGGCCACCACGTCCTCGCCTGCCATCACCCCGAGCATCGATCCGCGCGGCAGGGCCGAGACCAGCTGGCCGCGCCTGGCGATGACCGTCAGGGCGTCTTCGAGCGTCATCACGCCGGCAAGCGTCGCGGCGACATACTCGCCGACGCTGTGGCCGATCATCATCGAAGGCCGCACGCCCCAGGACAGCCACAGCCTGGCCAGCGCGTAGCTGGTGGTGAACAGCGCCGGCTGGGCCCACTGCGTGTCCTTGAGCGCCTCGGCCGCATCCGCGCGCGAACGCGCGGCCGGGAAGATGATCTTCCTGATGTCCTGGCCAAGCCGCTTCTTCAGATGCCTGGCGCAGCGGTCGATGGTTTCCCGGACGATGGCCTCGCTGTCGTACAGGCCCTTCGCCATGCCGGGATACTGCGAGCCCTGCCCGGGAAACATGAAGACCACGGAGCGTTCGGAGGGACAGGCCCGGGCCGGCTGCTTCGCCGCGGACCTCAATCCGGAAATCGCAGCGGCGCGGTCCTCCGTCGCCACGACCACGGCCTTGCGAAAGCCGAACGCCTTGCGACCCAGGTGCAGCGTGGCGGCGGCATCCGCCAGCTCGATCTCCGGATGCCGCTCCAGGTGGTCGGCCAGCCGTTCCGCCGCGCTCGACAGCGCCGGCTCGCTGCGCGCCGACACCGTCATGGCCTGGAACGGCCTGGCGCCCGTGGCCTCCACGGGCGCCGGCGCCTCCTCGATCACGATGTGGGCATTGGTTCCACCAACCCCGAACGAACTCACGCCCGCCCGCCTCGGGGCGCCGTTCCTGTCCCACTGGGTCAGTTCCCGGGTCACGTAGAACGGGCTCGCCGCGAGGTCGATGGCGGGATTGGGCGAGGTGTAGTGCACGGTCGGCGGAATCGCCCCGCGCTCGATCGCCAGGACGGCCTTGATCAGGCCCGCGACTCCCGCCGCGCAGGACAGGTGCCCGAAGTTCGACTTCGCCGAACCGATGCCGCAGTAGCCGCGCCGTTCGCTCGCTTCCCGGAAGACCTCCGTCAGCGCGGTGATTTCGATCGGATCGCCGAGGATCGTTCCGGTCCCGTGCGCCTCCACGTAGCCGACCGACGAGGCGGAGATGCCCGCCCTGCGATATGCGGCCCGGATCGCCGCGGACTGCCCGCTGATGCTCGGTGCGGTGTAGCCGACCTTGTCGTGGCCGTCGTTGTTGATGCCCGTGCCCAGGATCAGGGCGCGGATGTTGTCGCGGTCGCGCAGCGCATCGTCCAGCCGCTTGAGCACGACCAGGCCCACGCCACTGCCGACGATGGTGCCTTGCGCGCCCGCATCGAACGGCCTGCAGTGCCCGTCCGGAGACAGGATCGAGCCGGCGGTGTAGAAGTAGCCGCCGCGCTGCGGAACCCGGACCGTCACGCCGCCGGCCAGGGCCATGTCGCAGCGGCCGTGATGCAGGCTTTCGCAGGCCATCGACACCGCCACCAGCGAGGTCGAACAGGTCGTCTGCACGACGACGCTCGGGCCCTTCAGGTCCAGCCGGTACGACACCTGGGTGCACAGATGGTCCTTGTCGTTGGTCACCATCAGCTGCATGCCGTCGATGTACTTCAGGGCCTCCTGGTTCTGGTACAGGTGATAGAGGTAGGTGCTCTGCTCGCACCCGCCGAACACGCCGATCGGCCGGCCGAAGGCGTCCGGGCTGTAGCCGGCATCCTCCAGCGCCTCCCATGCGGCTTCGAGGAACAGCCGGTGCTGCGGATCGGTCAGCGTGGCGTCGCGCGCGGAGAATCCGAAGAACTGCGCGTCGAACTTGTCCACGTCGTCGAGCACCGGCGATGCATTGACATAGCCGGGCAGCCGCGAGATGTGGTCGGGCACGCCGGCCGCGCGCATGTCCTCGGGGTCAAGCACCGTGATCGATTCGATGCCCCCGGCCAGGTTGTGCCAGTACTCGTCCAGGCTGTTGGCGCCCGGGAAACGCCCACGCATGCCGACGATGGCGATCGGCTCCCCATGCGCGGTCGCGTTACCCGCAACGGCCCTTGATTCCCTGGCGGCACGTGCGCGCTTCATCCCGGCGTCCCCTCATTCTTCCTGTTCCCGGACAGGTGCCGTCGCGACGATCCTCAGCTGCAGGTCGACGCGCCGCTCACCTTCATCCATGACGTAGAGAAAGCCGACGCAGGGGACATCCACTTCGAAGCGATCCGCCTCCAGCGGCAGGGAGAGCCTGATCGTCGCTCCGTCGCCCGGCGCGAGCTCGAGCACTTCCGGGGCGATCATCATCTTCGGCGCGAACGCGGGGCCGACGCCGTCCATGCGGCGCACCTCGGTCGCGAGGTAGCGCACCGGCATCGGCGCATCGGTCGTGTTCTCGATGGTGAACGACTGGAACGCGACGCCGCCCAACGGCGCCTGCAGGACAACCGCCGTCACCTCTTCCTTGGTGGGATCGTCGGCAAGCGCGAGCATCCCGCCCAGGTACTCGCCCTCGAAACCTCCGCGCAGCCCGTCCAGCTCCAGCATCAGCTGCAGGTAGAGCTGGCCGGCGTCGCGCAGGTAGTGCTCGAGCCCGCGCGACATGTCGTCGGCAGCCTTCTGCTGGGCATCTTCGGGAGACAGCGTGCCTTCGGCAACCTGGTCCAGCTGCCTGCGATAGGCCTTGAGCGCCGACGCATTGAGCTTGCCCGCATACTCGGCGTACTGCTCGAGCCAGCGCGCGGGGGCCCGCGCGTCGAACACCGGCGGCGGAACCTCGTCATCGCCATCGGCCGGAGACGCCGCATTGCGCTTGTTCAACTCGGCGAACCGGCCCATGAATTCGGCGAAGACCTGCGACAGGCGCTCGCCGTACACGGCACCGTGGCGCTGCACGAAGCGCGGGTAGTACTCCTGGAAGATCGTGGACGGCAACCGCCCGGCCGCGACGCATTCCAGCGTCTGCTGGTAGAGCCGCAGCGTCTTCTGCGCGTTTGCGAGCGAACCGGAAAGAAACCGGGCATACACGTCGGACCAGCTGGACGCGCCGTCATCCGGGCCCTGGCCTGCGCGTCCAACCTGCAACGGGGCGCTTGTCGTCACGGCTCACCTCCATCCCGAAAGACTCGGCTACTGACCGCCACCAACAATGAAAAATCGACCCCCCCCCATCCAGCCGGGTGACGTTAGCAAATGGCCCGTCGGCAGGCAAACGGTCCGCGAGGGGACCGCGGGCCGGCACGCGCCTCCCGTCGCCGGATGCCCGGTGGCGGGGGATTGCGGACAGCAAGGC
>JAFAEU010000095.1 GCA_023423855.1 Pseudomonadota bacterium
CGACGTGCTGCTGGGCGCCGTGCAGGGCATCGCCGACCTGATCGTGCGCCCGGGCCTGATCAACGTCGACTTCGCCGACGTGCGCACCGTCATGTCCGAGATGGGCCTGGCGATGATGGGCACCGGCCACGCCCGCGGCGACGACCGCGCGCAGGCCGCGGCGGAAGCCGCGATCCAGAACCCGCTGCTCGATGACGTCAACCTCGCCGGCGCCAACGGCATCCTGGTCAACATCACCGCCGGCCCGGACTTCACCATGTCCGAGTTCGACGAAGTCGGCCGCACGGTCGAGAACTTCGCCAGCGAGGACGCGACCATCGTCATCGGCACCGTGCTCGACCCGGACATGCAGGACGACGTGCGCGTGACCGTGGTCGCCACCGGCCTCAACCGGGCCGCGGCGCGCGGCACCACCCGGGGCAGCGACAGCGGCCAGTTCGAGTCGGCGCGTCGCCCGCACGTGCAGCTGATCAACACCGGCAAGCGCGACGGCACCACCGGTATGCTGATCGACGACGTCACCGAGCCGTACAACCCGGGCAGCAACATCGCCGCGGGCCTGCGCGGCCGGACTGCCGGCGCCGAATCGACCATCGCCGCATCGACGCCGGAAGTCGCCGACTTCGGCAAGGACGCCAGCTACCTCGACATCCCCGCGTTCCTGCGCCGCCAGGCCGACTGAGGTCCCTCCGGACGTTCCTTCCCCCGCGTTGCGGGGGAAGGTGCCGAAGGCGGATGGGGGCGCGCCGAAGGCGCGAAAAACGCCCCCTCCCAACCTCCCACCCGTGAAGGGCGCAGCCCCGCAAGCGGGGGGAGGGGAAAAAAAGAAGTCCATGTCCGATTCCACCACCGGGGCCAGTGCCGGCCCCGGTGGCTTTTCGGAACAAACCATCGCGCTTCCCGCTTTCGTTCAGTTCAGCGCGCAGGGTGATAATCTGCGCCGTTGCCCCGATTTCGGGACCATTCCGGACTCCCCAGGCCGCCCCCAGATGCCGCAGCAACGCACCATCAAGAACGTGATCCGCGCCACCGGCGTGGGCCTGCACAGCGGCGAGAAGGTGTTCCTGACCCTGCGCCCGGCCGCCCCCGACACCGGCATCGTGTTCCGCCGCGTCGACCTCGACCCCGCGGTCGAGATCCCCGCGTCCGGCGAACTGGTGTCCGAAACCACGCTCTGCACCGGCCTGTCCTGCGACGGCGCCAAGGTGCAGACGGTCGAACACCTGATGTCGGCGCTGGCTGGCCTGGGCATCGACAACCTCTTCGTGGAGCTGTCCGCGGCCGAAGTGCCGATCATGGACGGCTCGTCGGGCCCGTTCGTGTTCCTGCTGCAGTCGGCCGGCATCGTCGAACAGGACGCGCCCAAGCGCTTCATCCGGGTCAAGCGCCCGGTCGAGGTGCGCGAGGGCGACAAGATCGCGCGCTTCGAGCCCCACGACGGCTTCCGCCTCGGTTTCACGGTCGATTTCGACCATCCGGCCATTCCCAAGTCGCAGTCGCGGGCCGAGATCGAGTTCTCCACCGAGAACTACATCCGCGAGGTCAGCCGCGCCCGCACCTTCGGCTTCATGCGCGACCTCGAATACATGCGCGAGCGCAACCTCGGCCTCGGCGGCTCGATGGACAACGCGATCGTGCTCGACGAATTCCGCGTGCTCAACGACGACGGCCTGCGCTATGCCGACGAGTTCGTGCGCCACAAGATCCTCGACGCGGTCGGCGACCTGTACCTGGCCGGCCATGCCATCCTCGGCGCGTTCGAGGGCTACAAGTCCGGCCACGCCCTGAACAACAAGCTCGTGCGCGCGCTGCTGGCCGACCGCGCCGCCTGGGAAGAAGTCTCCTACCCCGAGGCCGCCACCCCGCCGGTCGCCTACGGCCAGCCGCTGACTGCCTGAGCGCCCCCAGGGGCGCCCCAAGGGGGCCACCCGGCCGCCCGCCAAAGCCCAAAGACGCCGTCCTCCCCGCGAAGGCGGGGATCCAGTGTCTTGGCTTTCAAATCCTGAAGACGCGGGATCCCCGCCTTCGCGGGGAGGACGATTGGTGCGCGGGGAGGACGATCGACGCGCGGGATGACGATCGGGGGCATCCTGCCCCTACGCTTGCAGCTGCAACCAATCTTGACCCGGTTCACGCTTCACGCCCCGAAGGCACAAAAATAACGTTTTTTTAACGAAAAATGAGCCTTTGGTAAGCGCTTCGTTAACGCCCGGTGCATCCGTGGCCGCTAGCATGCCCTGTCCGCGTGGGCCGGCAGGACGCCGGGAACCGCCTGCCGGATGCCGGTTGCTCAGCGTTCGCCTTCGGCCTTCCCGCCCGGTGCGGGGTCCGACAGGGCGGCCAGGGCCGCGCGGAAGGCATCTTCCGCCGCCGTCGACCGGCCAGCGCCCGCAGCGGGCGCCGGTGCCCGCGCAGGGGTCTGCACGGGAGGCCGCAGCGGTTGCGAGGTCGTCTTGATGGCGAGTTCGCGGACTTCCAGCCCGAGGGACCGGGCAGCGTCGAGCAGTTCGCTGGCGGCCAGGCGCAACCTGGCATGCCAGATGGGGGAATCGACGAGGAAGACGAGCCTGCCATCGGCAACATTGGCCAGCCGCGCATGCTCGGCCAGCTGCGGGGGCAGGAGAGGACGCAATTGCCGGTCCAGCGCGTCGAGCCCGAGGGCATGGCGCACCGGATCGCGGGCGGTACCGGAAAGCAGTGCATCGAGCGCCGATTGCATGGTCGCGGACCGTTCCGCACCGGCCGGCACCTTTGGCGAACTGGACCGCCGTGGCAGGGAATCAGACATCACAATCATGACTTTACACAGTATCCACGTGCAGGCGTTGTCGACGCTCCACTCGCTCGGCCAGCGCCTGCAGGGCCGGCTGCTCGGCAAGCCCGTGTCCGCGGCCATCGTGCTCATGGGAGCCGGCATCATCCTGGGCGGCGCGCTGAACGCCGGCGGCATCTCGCAGCTGCAGCAGCAGGTCGCCAGCCAGGAGCAGGCGCTCGACTCCACCCGTCGCGAGGCGCAGCGCGAGGTCAACGCGCTGGCCGCGCGCCTGGGCGAGCTGCAGGCGCAGGCCAACCGCCTCAACGCGCTCGGCGACCGCCTGACCCGGATCGCCAAGCTCGGCGACGGCGAGTTCGATTTCGACAAACCCGTGGGCGTCGGTGGCGCCGAACCCAGCCAGGACATGCCCGCGCGGCAACTGGTCGATGGCCTCGACGGCGTCGACGCGCAGTTCGGCAGCGCCGGCCGCCAGCTGTCGGTGCTCGAGGCGCTGCTGTTCGACCAGGAGCTGGAGCGCAACGCCATGCCCTCGCGCTCGCCGGTCGCCAACGGCTACATCACCTCCGGCTACGGCGGCCGCGCCGATCCCTTCGGCGGCGGCAGCCAGTTCCACAAGGGCATCGATTTCGACGCCAGGACCGGCGATCCGGTCATGACCGTCGCCGACGGCGTGGTCAGCTACTCCGGCGTGCGCAGCGGCTACGGCTACGTGGTCGAGGTCGACCACGGCAACGGCTTCGTGACCCGCTACGCGCACAACTCGCGCAACACCGTGAAGGTCGGCGACCTGGTGCGCGTGGGGCAGGAGATCGCCAAGGCCGGCTCGACCGGCCGCTCCACCGGCGCGCACGTGCACCTGGAAGTCTGGGAGAACGGGCGCGTCCACAACCCGCGCAAGTTCCTCGGCGAGATCGGCAAGCGCATGTAGGAGCGCGCCGCTCCCTCCCCCGCGAAGCGGGGGAGGGTTGGGGTGGGGGTAAGTCCGCCAGCCTTGATGCATCGGTGCTCCAGACGCACCCCCCTCCCAGCCTCCCCCCGCTGCGCGGGGGAGGAGCGAAAAGCGGCGCGGGGGAGGGGCATAAAACGGGAGCAGGGCACATCCCGAACCCTTGCAAACGCCTCCGGGCGCCACCACGGTACAATGCGCGTTGCCATCGAAAAGGGCGCCACTGCGCCCTTTTTTCATTGCCGGCGCGCCCATCCGGCGCCGCCTGGCCCCCGTCACAGCTTCCGGTAAACCCATGCTCAATCGCCTGCTCACCAGTGTCTTCGGTAGCCGCAACGACCGCCTCGTCAAGCAACTCGGCGGCATCGTCAAGAAGATCAACGCCCTCGAACCGCAGATGCAGGCCCTGTCCGACGCCGACCTGCAGGCCAAGACCCCCGAGTTCAAACAGCGCATCGCCAACGGCGAATCGCTCGACAAGGTCCTGCCCGAGGCCTTCGCCGTCTGCCGCGAGGCCAGCGTCCGCGTCCTCGGCCTGCGCCACTACGACGTGCAGCTGATCGGCGGCATGGTGCTGCACATGGGCAAGATCGCCGAGATGCGCACCGGCGAAGGCAAAACCCTGGTGGCGACGCTGCCGGTGTACCTCAACGCCATTGCCGGCAAGGGCGTGCACGTGGTCACCGTCAACGACTACCTGGCCCGCCGCGATGCCGCGCAGATGGGCAAGCTCTACAACTGGCTGGGCCTGTCGGTCGGCGTGGTCTACCCGGGCATGCCGCATTCGGACAAGCACGCCGCCTACGCCGCCGACATTACCTACGGCACCAACAACGAGTTCGGCTTCGACTACCTGCGCGACAACATGGCGATGGCCAAGCAGGACCGCTACCAGCGCGGCCTCAACTACGCCATCGTCGACGAGGTCGACTCGATCCTGATCGACGAGGCGCGCACGCCGCTGATCATCTCCGGCCCGGCCGACGAATCGCCCGAGCTCTACCTCAAGGTCAACCAGGTCGTGCCCTCGCTGACCCGCCAGGAAGTCGAGGACGGCATCGGCGACTACTGGGTCGACGAGAAGGGCAAGCAGGTGCACCTGTCCGAGGCCGGCCAGGAACACGCCGAGGACCTGCTGCACCGCGCCGGCATCATCGAGGCCGACGACAACCTCTACGCTCCGCACAACATCCACGTCGTCCACCACCTCAACGCCGCGATGCGCGCGCACGCCATCTACCAGCGCGACGTGGACTACATCGTCCGCGACGGCGAAGTGGTGATCGTCGACGAGTTCACCGGCCGTACCCTGCCGGGCCGGCGCTGGTCCGACGGCCTGCACCAGGCGGTCGAGGCCAAGGAAGGCGTGCCGGTGCAGCGCGAGAACCAGACGCTGGCCAGCATCACCTTCCAGAACCTGTTCCGCATGTACAACAAGCTGTCGGGCATGACCGGCACCGCGGACACCGA
>JAFAEU010000114.1 GCA_023423855.1 Pseudomonadota bacterium
GCTCGAGCGCGGCCGCAACGATCCCGTCGGTGCGATCCTCGCCGCGCCCGTGCGCGACACCCTCAAGCGCGCGGGCGACGACGGTGGTATCGACGGCACCGAACCGCGCGAGCGTCTGTGGCGCGCGCTCACCCCGCAGCTGTTCCGCCGCCTGCAGCTGACCCGCGCGCTGGAAGCCGCGCGCGACGCCGGCATCGCCGTCACCGACGAGGCGATGGCGATGGAGCGGCAGGGCATGCGGCCGCTGCTGGTCGAGGGGGATGAGGAGAATTTCAAGATCACCACGCCTGCGGACCTGGAGAGGTTCCGGTTCGTCCTGGCGCAGCGCGGACAGGATGTTCGCGTTGGTGGTTGGTAGAAGCATCGCCACGAACCACGAATCGACGAAAGGTAAAAGAAGACAGTGACGCTCCCACCCATCCGCATCGGCCAGGGCTACGACGTCCACGCCTTCACCGACGGCGATCACGTCATGCTCGGCGGCGTGCGCGTGCCGCACGACCGCGGCGTGCTCGCGCACAGCGACGGCGACGTGGTGCTGCACGCGCTGTGCGACGCGATGCTCGGCGCGCTGGCGCTGGGCGACATCGGCGCGCACTTCCCGCCGTCCGACCCGCAGTGGAAGGGCGCCGACAGCCGCGCGTTCCTGCGCCACTGCGACGCGCTGCTGCGCGCGCGCGGCTGGCGCGTGGGCAATGCCGACGTCACCGTGGTCTGCGAGCGGCCGAAGATCGGTCCGCACGCGGAGGCGATGCGCATGCTGATCGCGGGCGAACTCGGCGTCGGCCTCGACGACATCGGCGTCAAGGCCACGACCAGCGAGAAGCTCGGCTTCACCGGCCGCGGCGAGGGCATTGCCGCGCAGGCGGTGTGCCTGCTCGTGCCGGCGTGAACGACGAGGGCCTGCCGCGCGCGCACGGCGCGCCGGTGCTGCGGGCGCGCATCCGCCAGGTGCCGGAAGACTTCATCGTCGAGGAAATCGACGCCTTCGAGGCCAGCGGCGCCGGCGAACACCTGCTGCTGGCGATCGAGAAGCGCGGCATGAACACCGCCTTCGCCGCGCGGCGGATCGCGCAATGGGCCGGCGTGCCCGAATCGGCCGTCGGCCATGCCGGGCTCAAGGACCGGCATGCGCTGACGCGGCAGCGGTTCTCGGTGCAGTTGCCGGGCCGCGAGGATCCGCCGCTGGAAGCGCTGGCCTTCGAAGATGTGGCCAGCGGCGAGGCGCTGCGCGTGCTGGGCGCACAGCGCCACGCGCGCAAGCTGCCGCGCGGCGCGCTGGCGGGCAACCGCTTCGAGCTGACGCTGCGCGAGGTGGACGGCGGGCACGGGGCGATCGAGGCGCGGTTGCAGACGATTCGCGACCGCGGCCTACCGAACTATTTCGGCGAGCAGCGCTTCGGCAGGGCCGGCGGCAACCTCGCGCGCGCGCTGGCGATGTTCGCGGGTCGGCGCGTGCGTCGCGAGGAACGGTCGATGTTGCTTTCCGCAGCACGCTCGGAGCTGTTCAACCGCGTGCTTGCGCGCCGCGTCGGGGACGGAAGCTGGGACCGCGGGCTGGATGGCGAGGTCTGGATGCTGGACGGCAGCCGCAGCGTGTTCGGTCCGCAGCCGTTCGACGACGCGCTGGCCGAGCGCCTGGCGGCGTTCGACATCCATCCCACCGCGCCGCTGTGGGGCAGGGGTGAACCGCGCAGCGCGGGCGATGCGCGGGCGCTGGAGCTGGCCGCGCTCGACGGCGACACGGCGCAGCGGCTTCGTGCCGGGCTGGAAGCGGCCGGCCTGAAGCAGGAACGGCGCGCGACCCGTCTGCGGCCTTCGGGGCTGGACTGGGACTGGCAGGACGCGGACGTGCTGCGCCTGCGCTTCGCGCTGCCGCCCGGCGCCTATGCGACTAGCGTGCTGGCCGAGCTTGGGTCGGTTTGCTGAGGGGCGGGCGTCGCGGGCTTGCCCCCACCCCGGCCCTCCCCAGCAAGCGGAGGAGGGAGCAGAGCAGTGCCCCGCTTTTCGCTCCCTCCCCCGCCTGCGGGGGAGGGTTGAGGTGGGGGCCAACCGGCGGCAATACACCTGCCACTGGCCGCCGATCCCGCCGAGGCGCGCACCCAACGCGCAACCGCCCTCAGCGCGGCCTGATCAGCACCAGCACCGCCCCGGTCCCGCCCTGCGCAGCAGGCGCGGAGTGGAAGGCCAGCACGTCGCCGCGCTGGCGCAGGACGCGATCGACCAGGTTCTTCAGCACCGGCACGCCGTCCGAGCCCAGCCCCTTGCCGTGGATCACGCGCACGCAGGACAGGCCGGCGTCGCGCGCATCGAGCAGGAAACGCCGCAGCAGCGCTTCCGCGCCGGCGGCGGTCGCGCCGTGCAGGTCCAGTTCGTCCTGCGCCGCGTACTGGCCCTGCGCGAGGCGCCTGAGCACGCGCGCCGGCACCTCGTCGCGGCGATGGCGCAGGCTGTCGCCCGGTTCCAGCGGTTCGGAGGCGAGCATGCGCCGGAACTCGCAGATCGCCTCGGCATCGTCCAGTTCG
>JAFAEU010000070.1 GCA_023423855.1 Pseudomonadota bacterium
GCGTCAAGCAGCTCACGCTGGCGATCCTGTCGCGGACGCTGGCGGCCTACGCCAACCCCGGCAACCGCAACAATGAGATCGGCCTGCCGCTGGCGGTGATCGACGCGCCCGACGGCGCCGAGGTCGCGATCTACGAAATGGGCGCCGGCAAGCACAACGACATCGCCTACCTGACCGCGATCGTGCGGCCCGACGTGGCGCTGGTGAACAACGTCGCGCCGGCGCACCTGGAGCGGATGCAGAGCCTGCTCGGCATCGCCGACACCAAGGCCGCGATCTACGACGCGCTGCCGCACGACGGCGTCGCCGTGATCAACGCCGACGACGCCTTCGCGCCGTACTTCGCCGAGCGCGCCCACGGCCGCCGGTTGCTGCGCTTCGGCCTGGAAGCGAGCGCCGACGTCTCCGCGCGCGACCTCCGGCTCGACGACGAAGTCTCGCGCTTCACCCTGGCCACGCCGGCGGGCGAGGCCAGGGTGTCGCTGCCGCTGCCGGGCCGCCACAACGTCGCCAACGCGCTGGCCGCGGCCACGATCACGCTGGCGCTCGGCGTGCCGCTGGCGACGATCGCGCAGGCGCTGTCGGAGGCCGAGCCGGTGAAGGGCCGCCTCGTGCGCCATCGCCTCGACAACGGCGCGATCCTGATCGACGACAGCTACAACGCCAATCCGGGTTCGCTGAACGCCGCGATCGACACGCTGGCCGCGGCCAGCGGCGAGAACTGGTTGGTGCTCGGCGACATGCGCGAGCTCGGCGAGGACGCGGTGGCGCTGCATGCCGAAGCCGGTCGCCGTGCGCAGCGCGCCGGCATCGCGCGGCTGTACGCGCTCGGGCCGCTGAGCGCCGCCGCGGCCGGGGCCTTCGGCGACGGCGGGCGCCATTTCGACAGCCACGATGCCCTGGTCGACGCGCTGCGCGTGGACCTGCACTCGGGCGTGCGCCTGCTGGTGAAGGGTTCGCGCGGCAGCGCGATGGACCGCATCGTCGATGCGCTGTTGCCACGCGACACGGGGGATCACGATGCTGCTTGAACTGACACGCTGGCTGCAGCAGCTCGAAGGCCTGTTCGGCCTGTTCGGCTACCTCACCTTCCGCGGCATCCTCGCCGCGCTGACCGCGCTGTTCCTGTCGCTGTGGTGGGGCCCGGCGGTGATCCGCAAGCTGGCGCAGTACAAGGGCGGCCAGCCGATCCGCCAGGACGGCCCGCAGTCGCACTTCTCCAAGGCGGGCACGCCGACGATGGGCGGCGCGCTGATCCTGTTCACGGTCAGCGCGGCGGTGCTGCTGTGGGGCGACCTGCGCAACAAGTACGTGTGGGTGGTGCTGCTGGTGATGGTCGCCTTCGGCGCGATCGGCTGGTACGACGACTGGATCAAGATCGTCAAGCGCGATCCCAACGGCCTCAAGTCGCGCTGGAAGTACCTGCTGCAGTCGATCTTCGGCCTCGCCGCGGGCGTGTACCTGTACCTCTACGCCGACGTGCCGGCGGCGACGACCTTCTACGTGCCGCTGTTCAAGTCGATCGCGCTGCCGCTGGCCGGCATCGGCTTCATCGCCATCGCCTACTTCTGGATCGTCGGTTTTTCCAACGCGGTCAACCTCACCGACGGCCTCGACGGCCTCGCGATCATGCCGACGGTGCTGGTCGCCTGCGGCCTGGCGGTGTTCGCCTATGCCTCGGGCCACGCCGAGTTCGCGCGCTACCTGCAGATCCCGGTGGTGCCGGGCGCGGGCGAGCTGGCGATCATCTGCGCCGCGATCGCCGGCGCCGGACTCGGCTTCCTGTGGTTCAACACCTATCCGGCGATGGTGTTCATGGGCGATATCGGCGCGCTCGCGCTCGGTGCGGTGCTCGGCACGATCGCGGTGATCGTGCGGCAGGAACTGGTGCTGGTGATCATGGGCGGCATCTTCGTCATCGAGACGCTGTCGGTGATGATCCAGGTGGCCTCGTTCAAGCTCACCGGCAAGCGCGTGTTCCGCATGGCGCCGATCCACCACCACTTCGAGCTCAAGGGCTGGCCGGAGCCGCGCGTGATCGTGCGCTTCTGGATCATCTCGGTGATCCTGGTCCTGGTCGGGCTCGCCACCCTGAAGGTGCGCTGATGAGCACGACGTTCGATTCCCGCGCATTCGAAAGCGGCGCCCGCCAGGCCACGCGCCTGGACGCGATCGAGGGGCGCTACGACGGCTGGCTGCTGGCGATCGTGGCGACGATCGCGGCCTTCGGCGTGGTCATGGTCGCGTCCAGCTCGATCGCGGTCGCGGTGAACCACGGCGAGGGCCCGTTCTACTACCTCGTCCGCCATGTCGTGTTCCTGGCCGTGGGCATCGTGCTGTGCGCGGTGGTGATGCGCACCGACCTGAAGCTGGTGGAGAAGTACCCGCAGGCGCTGCTCGCGGCGTGCCTGCTGCTGCTGTTGCTGGTGTTCGTGCCGGGCCTCGGCCACACCGTCAACGGCGCGCGCCGCTGGATCAACCTCGGCGTGTCGAACTTCCAGGTGGTCGAGGCGGTGAAGATCCTCTACCTCGTCTGGCTGGCGAGCTACCTGGTGCGTTTCCGCGACGAGGTCAACGCGACCTGGGCGGCGATGCTCAAGCCGATCGGCGTGGCGATCGTGCTGGTCGGGCTGCTGCTGCTGCAGCCGGACTTCGGCTCGGCGACGATGCTGCTCGCGGTCACCGCCTGCATGCTGGTGCTCGGCGGCGGCCACCTCAAGCGGATGATGCTGCCGGTGCTGGGCCTGCTGCCGGCGCTGGTGGCGGTGGCGGTGATCGAACCCTATCGCCTGCGCCGCATCACCTCGTTCTGGAACCCGTGGGACGATCAGCTCGGCGCCGGCTACCAGCTGAGCAACGCGCTGATGGCGATCGGCCGCGGCGAACTGTCCGGCGTCGGCCTCGGCGCGTCGATCCAGAAGCTGTCCTACCTGCCGGAGGCGCACACCGACTTCATCTTCTCGGTGATCGGCGAGGAACTCGGCTTCGTCGGCGTGTTCTTCGTGATCGCGCTGTTCGCCGCCCTGGTCGGCCGCGCGCTGTGGATCGGCTACAGGTGCGTGGAGATGCGGCGCCATTTCGCCGGCTACTGCGCCTTCGGCGTGGCGCTGATGATCGGCTTGCAGAGCCTGGTCTCGATGGGCGTCAACCTCGGGCTGCTGCCGACCAAGGGGCTGACCCTGCCCCTGATCTCGTCCGGCGGCTCCAGCGTGATGATGACCTGCGTCGCGATCGGCCTGCTGCTGCGCGTGTCCTACGAACTCGACCGCGCCCAGCGCCAGGTCGCGCGCCTGCGCGGCGAAGCGCCGCCCGACGAAGCCGACGCGCCGCCGCCCACCCGGCAGCCGCCCGGCAAGTCGCCCCCCACCTCGCAGCCGCCGCTGCCCACCGACAACCGCCGCGGCACCAGCCGCCTGCGCCAGCGCGCCGAACCCACGTTCGGCACAGGGAGTTCCGCATGATCCGCCGCCTGCACGAGACCCGCGGCCTGTCCAAGGAAGATTTCGCCAAGGTCTTCTCGCGTGTCCATTTCGTCGGCATCGGCGGCACCGGCATGAGCGGCATCGCCGAGGTGCTGGTCACGCTGGGCTACAAGGTGTCGGGCTCGGACACCGCCGACAGCGCCGCCACCCGCCGCCTGGCGCGGCTGGGCGCCACCGTGCACCGCGGCCATGCCGCGGCCAACGTGCTGGGCACCGACTGCGTGGTCGTCTCCAGCGCCATCCGCGCCGACAACCCGGAACTGATGGAAGCGCGCGCGCAGCGCATTCCCATCGTCCCGCGCGCGGAGATGCTGGCCGAGCTGATGCGCTTCCGCCGCGGCATCGCGGTCGCCGGCACCCACGGCAAGACCACCACCACCTCGCTGACCGCCAGCGTGCTGGCCGAGGGCGGCATGGACCCGACCTTCGTCGTCGGTGGCCAGTTGCTGGCCGCCGGCGCCAACGCGCGCCTGGGCAGCGGCGACTGGCTGGTGGCCGAGGCCGACGAGAGCGACGGCAGCTTCCTGCGCCTGAACCCGCTGATCGCGGTGGTCACCAACATCGA
>JAFAEU010000199.1 GCA_023423855.1 Pseudomonadota bacterium
CGTTCAACCGCAACCACGACCGCATCGTCGCCATGGACGTGCGCTCGGCCGAGCTGACCAAGTACGCCGCGAACGCGATGCTGGCGACCAGGATCAGCTTCATGAACGAGATCGCCAACATCGCCGAGAAGGTCGGTGCCGATATCGAGCAGGTGCGCAAGGGCATCGGCTCGGACCCGCGCATCGGCTGGCACTTCATCTACCCCGGTGCCGGCTACGGCGGCTCGTGCTTCCCCAAGGACGTGCAGGCGCTGGCGCGCACCGCCGTCCAGCACGGTCACGAGCCGACCCTGCTCAATGCCGTCGAATCGGTCAACGACCGGCAGAAGGGACACCTGTTCGAGCTGGCCGTGCGCCACTACGGCGGCGCGACGGCGCTGCGCGGCAAGACCATCGCGCTGTGGGGCCTCGCGTTCAAGCCGAACACCGACGACATGCGCGAGGCCTCGAGCCGCAGGCTCGTGCAGCAGCTGCGGGACGCCGGCGCGCGCGTGCGCGCCTACGACCCGGAGGCGCGCGAGGAGGCACGGCGCATCTTCGGCGACCGCGACGACCTCGTGCTGTGCGACAGCGCCGGCGACGCGCTGCAGGGCGCCGATGCGCTGGTCGTCATCACCGAGTGGAAGCAGTTCCGCAGTCCGGATTTCGCGCAGATCAGGGCGCGGCTGGGCGACGCCGTGCTCTTCGACGGCCGCAACCTGTACGAGCCGGCCGAGGTGGAAGCGGCCGGGATCGCCTACTGGGGCATCGGCCGCGGCCGCTCCATCCGGCCGGAGTGACCGCGATGCCCGACGCGCTCGAACAGCGACTGGTCGAACTGGAAACCCGCCTGGCGTTCCAGGAGCAGCTGCTACCGGAACTGAACGACGCCCTCGCCGCGATGCGCCTGGAGGCGGTGGCCAACGAGGAACTGTTGAAGCGCGTGCTCGAAGACCTGAAACTGACCCGCGGAGACGCCCCGGGCGATCCCGCGCTCGAGCCTCCGCCCCCGCACTACTGATCGACCGCACTGCCATGAGCGATTCGCTGCGCGACCAACTGCTGGGCCTGGGCTTCAAGCCCGCGCCGAAGCCGCCGCGCGGGCCGAAGCCCGCGCAGGGGCGTGCCGCCGCGGCGCCTAAGTCCGGCGACGGGCCGTCGAACGCCCGGAAGCCGCAGTCCGGCGACAACCGCAAGCGAAGCAGGCCCGTGCGGGGCCGCGAGGAGATGGACCTGGCCAAGGCCTACGCCATCCGTGCGCAGAAGGAAAAGGACGAGCGCATCGAGGCCGAGCGCCTCAGGCAGGAGGAGGCGCGCCAGCGCCGCGAGGCGCGCGCCAAGCTCGAGGCCTTCCTCAAGGACAAGGCGCTCAACGACGCCGAGGCCGACATCGCCCGCCATTTCCCCTACGGCGGCAAAATCAAGCGCATCTACGTCAACGCCGCCCAGCTCAAGGCGCTCAACGCCGGCGAGCTCGGCGTGGTGCAGCTCAACGGCCGCTACCTGCTGGTCAACGCCGCCGACCTCGCGCAGGCCGGGGCCATCTTCGCGCCATCGGTCGCCCTGAAGGTCGATCCGGATGCGCCGGCGCAGGACGATCCCTACGCGGACCCGAAGTACCAGGTGCCCGACGACCTGGTCTGGTAGTCATGGTCGCGCGCGGCACGGATCGCGCATCGAATCGGAATGGCGCAACGCCTGCCGGTGTCATTGGTCGTGCGGAAAGCCCCGACTTTGCCGGGGGACTCCTCCAAGGCTTGACCCCCGCTTTCGCGGGGATGACGACGGCTTTTGCGACCGAAGAAGGGCCCCTTTGGCGGAATGCGACGCTTATTCCGGATCGTAGTCCAGGTTGGAGGCGAGCCAGCGCTCCACCTGCGCCAGTTCCACGCCCTTGCGCCTGGCGTAGTCGAGCGCCTGTTCCCTGGAGACGCGGCCGACGACGAAGTACTGGCTGTCGGGGTGGCTGAAGTAGTAGCCCGAGACCGCCGCGGTCGGCAGCATCGCGAAGCTCTCGGTCAGCGTCATGCCGGCGTTGCGGCCGGCGTCGAGCAAACGGAACAGCGTCGCCTTCTCGCTGTGCTCGGGACACGCGGGATAGCCCGGGGCAGGGCGGATGCCGCGGTACTTCTCGCCGATCAGGGCCTCGTTGTCGAGCGCCTCGTCCGCGGCGTAGCCCCAGAACTCCTTGCGCACGCGCTGGTGCAGGCGTTCGGCCAGGGCCTCGGCGAGGCGGTCGGCGAGCGCCTTGAGCAGGATCGCGTTGTAGTCGTCGTGGTCGGCCTCGAAGCGCGCGATGTGAGGCTCGATGCCGATGCCGGCGGTGACGGCGAACATGCCGATCCAGTCCTGCTTGCCGGAATCCTTCGGGGCGATGAAGTCGGCGAGGCAGAAGTCGGGGCGCTCGACGGGCTTGTCGACCTGCTGGCGGAGGAAGTGGAGCCGTGTGCTCCCTCCCCCGCTTGCGGGGGGTGAGGAGGCGCGTTCGCGAACCACTGGTTCGCGCGCCGATGAACGCCCGTCGGCTGCGCCGACGGG
>JAFAEU010000333.1 GCA_023423855.1 Pseudomonadota bacterium
AACCTCACCAACGACCTTGGCCCCGAGCCGCTGAGCATCGTGATGAAGATGGTCCGCTGCAACGGACAGCCCGTCGCCAAGCTCAGTGACTCGCCGGGGAAGACGATGTGCGACGACCCAGGCTATCTGGTCTACCTGCGGCAGGTGTTCGGAGTGGCGGAGACGGCTGCGGGCGGATAGGCGTGCCGTATCCGGCAGTGCCTGTCGTCCCGGGCACGAATGCCTGTCATCCCGAGCGCAGCGAGGGATCCGCTTTTGTCGGGGACCGAAGCTCCCTCGCTGCGCTCGGGATGACATTCGGATGCGTTTCCCGGGGGCGTGGCGGAAGACGCTCCTGCAAGGTCTTCGATGAAACAGTGGCTTCAGCGACGATCAGCGGCAGCGGTTGATCGCATCACGCAGCTCCCGGGCGGCCTCCGCGGCGGCTTCGGCATAGCCCGCGCCCGGAGAGGCATACAGGATCCCGCGCGAGGAGTTGATCATCAGCCCGGTGCCGTCGGCGGTGGCGCCGTTGCGCACCACGGCCTCGACGTCGCCGCCCTGCGCGCCGACGCCCGGTATCAGCAGCGGCATGTCGCCGACGATGCCGCGGATGACCTTCAGTTCCTCCGGAAACGTCGCGCCGACCACCAGCGCGCAGTTGCCGGCCGCGTTCCATCCGCCGGCGATGGTGCGCGCGATGCGCCGGTACAGCGGTTCGCCGCCGACGTCGAGCTCCTGGAAGTCGCGTGCGCCGGGATTGGAGGTGTGGCAGAGGAAGATGCAGCCGCGATCGTCGCGCTGCAGGAACGGATCGGCCGAATCGCGGCCCATGTAGGGATTGAGCGTCACCGCATCGGCGCCGAAGCGATCGAAGGCCTCGACCGCATATTGTTGCGCCGTGCTGCCGATGTCGCCGCGCTTGGCGTCGAGGATCACCGGCACCTCGGGATGGCTGCCGTTGATGTGCGCGATCAGCCGCTGCAGCGCGGCCTCGCCGCCGTTGTGCGCGGCGAAGTAGGCGATCTGCGGCTTGAACGCGCAGGCGTACTGCGCGGTGGCGTCGACGATGTCGCGGCAGAAGGAGAACAGCGCGTCCGCGCTTCCATCGGATCCGCTGTCGACGAACGCATCGGGGAACCTCGCCGGATCCGGGTCCAGGCCCACGCAGAGCAGCGTGCCGGCGGCGTTCCAGCGGTTCCTCAGCGCTTGCATGAAGCCCATGTCCAAGATCTCCTGTTGCGCTCAGGTCACCACGATCGGTTCGCCGGCGGTGACCACGACCGTGTGCTCGAACTGGGCGGCGAAACCGCGACGGCAGAACAGCGACCAGCCGTCTTCGGCTTCGTCGGCCAGGCTGCAGTGGGTGGCCAGGAACGGCTCGACCGTGATCACCATGCCTTCGTGCAGGCGACGCGTGTCGCGCGGCTCGTAGTGGCCCGGGATGTGCCCGGGGGCTTCGTGCAGCGCGCGGCCCACGCCGTGGCTGCCGAGGTTGCGGATCACGCGCAGGCCGCGGCGCGAGGCGGTCGATTCGATGGTCCTGCCGATGCCGTTGATCCGTTCGCCCGCGCGCAGCTGCGCGATGGCGGCGTCGCGCGCCTCGCGGGTGGCGTCGAGCAGCCGCTGCTGGCCGGGCGACGGCGTGCCGACAGTGAAGCTTGCACCGGTGTCGGCGAAATAGCCGTCGAGTTCCGCGGAGACGTCGATGTTCACCAGGTCGCCGTCGCGCAGGATGGCGTCGTCCGGGATGCCATGCGCGACGACGCGGTTGAGGCTGATGCAGGTCGCGCCCGGGAATCCGTAGGTCAGCTGCGGCGCGGAGCGGGCGCCGGCCTTGCGCATCAGTTCGGCGCCGAACGCGTCGAGATCGCGCGAACGCGCCCCCGCGACCGCCGATTCGCGCATCGACGACAGGACCGACGCCACCAGTGCCCCGGCGCGGCGCAGGCCTTCGAGTTCGGATGCGTGTTCGATGGTCATGGTGGCCTTGTCGGTTTGGGGGAAACAGGGATTCGGCCGCGAGATCCCTCACTGCGTTCGGGATGACGCAACGGCAGCCGCGCTTTGCGCGGGCCGTTGCGTCACTTCAACGCCTTGAACCGTAGCCGCTTCGGGCCCGCGTCGTCGCCCATGCGCCGCTTCTTGTCTTCCTCGTACTCGCGGTAGTTGCCCTGGAAGAACTCCACGTGGCTGTCGCCCTCGAAGGCGAGGATGTGGGTGGCGATGCGGTCCAGGAACCAGCGGTCGTGCGAGATCACGAAGGTGTTGCCCGGGAACTCCAGCAGCGCGTCTTCCAGCGCGCGCAGGGTTTCGATGTCGAGGTCGTTGGACGGTTCGTCGAGCAGCAGCACGTTGCCGCCCTGCAGCAGGGTCTTGGCCATGTGCAGGCGGCCGCGTTCGCCGCCCGACAGCGAGCCCACGCGCTTCTGCTGGTCCTGGCCCTTGAAGTTGAAGCGGCCGATGTAGGCGCGCGACTGGATCTCGATGCCGTTGATGTCGAGGATGTCGAGCCCGCCGGAGACTTCCTCGAACACCGTCTTGTCGCCTTCCAGCGCGTCGCGGCTCTGGTCGACGTAGGCCAACTGCACGGTCGGGCCCATCTCGATGCTGCCCGAGTCCGGCTTCTCCTGCCCGGTGATCATCCTGAACAGGGTCGACTTGCCGGCGCCGTTGGGGCCGATGATGCCGACGATCGCGCCGGCGGGCACCACGAAGCTCAGGTCGTCGATCAGCAGGCGGTCGCCGAACTTCTTGCTGACGTTCTTGAACTCGATGACCTTCTGCCCCAGGCGCTCGCCCGGCGGGATGAAGATCTCGTTGGTCTCGTTGCGCTTCTGGTAGTCCACCGACTGCAGTTCGTCGAGCCGCGCCAGGCGCGCCTTGCCCTTGGAGCGGCCGCCCTTGGCGTTCTGGCGCGACCACTCCAGCTCCTTCTGGATCGCCTTCTGCCGCGCCTTTTCCTGGTTCTCCTCCTGCTTCAGGCGCTCGTCCTTCTGCACCAGCCACTCGGTGTAGTTGCCCTTCCACGGGATGCCGCGGCCGCGGTCGAGTTCGAGGATCCACTCGGCGGCGTTGTCGAGGAAGTAGCGGTCATGGGTCACGGCGACCACGGTGCCGGTGTAGCGCGCGAGGAACTGCTCCAGCCATTCCACCGATTCTGCGTCGAGGTGGTTGGTGGGTTCGTCGAGCAGCAGCATGTCCGGCTTCTGCAGCAGCAGGCGGCACAGCGCCACGCGGCGCTTCTCGCCGCCGGAGAGCTTGCCGATCTTCGCGTCCCACGGCGGCAGGCGCAGCGCGTCAGCGGCGACTTCCAACTGGTTCTCCAGCGTGTGCGCGTCGCCGGCGGCGAGGATCGCCTCCAGCCGTTCCTGTTCCTTGGCCAGGGCGTCGAAGTCGGCGCCTTCCTCGGCGTAGGCGGCATAGACCTCGTCCAGACGGGCCTGCGCCTGCAGCACTTCGCCCACGCCTTCCTCGACCGCCTCGCGCACGGTCTTTTCCGGATCCAGCTGCGGCTCCTGCGCCAGGTAGCCGACCTTGATGCCGGGCTGGGGGCGCGCCTCGCCGGAGAAGTCGGTATCGACGCCGGCCATGATCTTGAGCACCGTCGACTTGCCGGCGCCGTTCAGGCCCAGCAGGCCGATCTTGGCGCCAGGGAAGAAGGACAGCGAGATGTCCTTGATGATCTGGCGCTTGGGCGGGACCGTCTTGGACACGCCGTTCATGGTGTAGATGTATTGCGACATGGGAGCTCCGGTGCAGCGTGGCCGCCGCCCGGGCGGCGGCCAAGGGCGGAAGACGGCGGATGGGATGCACCGATTATAAGGCTTCGAGGGCCGGGCCGAGGCGCTCGTCCGGCCGTGAAATGAACGGATCCGGGGGCTGCGCGCCCAGGGCGGACCGGTAACGCGGTGGTTCAGCCGGCGCGCGGGATAGTCGCTTCACAGCCCCTCCACCGGAGAGTCGTGATGAACCCGATCCGCACCCTTGGACTAGCCGCCCTCGCGCTTGCGCTCGGAGTCGCCTTTGCGGCTCCTGCCGAGGCGCGCGACAACCACCGCCGCGGGCATGACCGCGGCCATTCCAGCCAGGAGTGGCGCCGCGGCGACTACCGGCGCGACCACCGTCGCGACCATCGCCAGGCGCGCCGCGATGACCACCGCCGCCACGACCGCCGCCACGACCGCCGCCACGACCGCTACGACCGCCGCCACGACCGCCGCGATGTCCGGGTGGTG
>JAFAEU010000098.1 GCA_023423855.1 Pseudomonadota bacterium
GCCTTCGGCGATCTCCTCCTGCTGCTCCACCGGGAACAGGATGTCGGTGCGCGCGCCGAGGGCGAGGGCGCGTTCGACGCGGATCCGCGCCAGCCCGGCCAGTACGTCGCCGCCGGCGTGCTCGGCGAGGTCGAACCAGTCCATCGAGCGGCTCAGGTAGAGATAGCTGTTGGGGTCGTAGCGGCGCACGAAGCGGCGGGCGTGGCCTTCGAGGTAGCTTTCGACCTGGAACTCGAGTCCGAACGGCTCCTCGTCCGGGCGATCGGAATCAAGCCGCACGCGGCCGAAGCGGCCGTCCCACTCCAGCGCCGAGCGGTAGGTGATCACGCCGAGCTTGCGCGCGATGCGCATGCCCGATTCGGGGTAGGTGGCGTCGTCGTAACGGCCTTCGTTCCAGTTCGGATCGAGCCGGATCGCCTCGCGCTGCAGCGAGCGCACCGCGATCGAGAACGGCAGCGCACGCGCGCTTCCGGAGATGTTGATATGCGCGCGGGCGATGCCGGGATGGCGGAACAGCAGCGCGAGCGCGGTCATGCCGCCCATCGAGTTGCCGATCACGCAGGCGAGGCGTTCAATGCCCAGTTCACGCACCACGTGGGCGGCGCCGTCGGCGATGTCCTCGATCGAGACGTCGGGGAAATCCAGGCGGTAGAGCTCGCCGGTCGCGGGATCGATCGAGGCCGGGCCAGTCGAGCCCTTGCAACTGCCGAGCGAGTTGACGCAGACCACGAACCAGCGGCCGGTGTCGATCGGCTTGCCGGGGCCGAGCATGGCTTCCCACCAGCCGGGCGTGGGGTCGGTGTCGCTGGAGGCGGCGTGCGCGTCGGGGGAGAGGCCGGTGACGATCAGGATCACGTTGTCGCGCGCGCCGTTGAGCGTGCCCCAGGTCTCGTAGGCGACGCGTCCGCCGCGCAGCGCGCCGCCCCGTTTCATCGGAAACGGGGAGGGCAGGTCGACCCAGCGGGTGGCGGGCGGGATGAATTCGGTCATGCGGCGATTCTAGCGGGATCGCGCTTGCGGCTGGCCGGCATTTGTCATCCCGAACGCAGTGAGGGATCTCGCCTGATGCACGGAGATCTCTCACTGCGTTCGAGATGACAAGTTGAGAGGACGCTTGTGGGAGCGGCTTCAGTTTCGCCATGTCGCGGGATTGCCAGGAAAAACATCGCGCCTGAAGGCGCTCCCACAGGTCGGTCGACGCGGCGCGTCAGGGCGCGGGTTCTCCGATCACCAGTTCGACCGGCGCCGATGCGGGCAGCACGACGCGCACCACCGGCGATTCGATGTCGCCTTCGCCGCGGTTCGCGCTGCCGGAGGCGGAGAGGCGCGCCAGCACTTCGACTTCCGCCAGCGACGAGAGCTTCGCGGTCGGCATCGGGCTGTCGCCGTCGTCGAGCACGATGTCGAGCGGCAGGTCCTGCAGGGTGTGGCGCTCGGCCGCAACCGGCATCGGCGGGCCGCCGGCCGCGCGTGCGATGACGAACACGACGGCGTCGCCGCGCAGGCGTACGCGCGAGGCGAAATCGGGATCGAGGGAGACGCGCACGCGCAGTTCCGATGCGGGCGCTGTCGCGTCGGCGGAGGGCGTTGCGGCAGCGGTGGCGGGCGGCATGCCCGCGGCCTCGCGCGCTTCGCCGATCTGGGTGCGCAGCGCCGCCGCGGTTTCGCGGTCGAGCGCGGGCAGCAGGGCTTCCCAGGTCGCGACCGCGGCGGCGTCCTCGCCGCGCTGGCGCTGGGCCACGCCGATGAACCACTGCGCGCGCTGGTTGCCGGGATCGACCGCCAGCGCCTTGTGCAGCATCGCCAGCGCCTCGTCGTCGAAACGGTTGCCGGCTTCGGCCTGCGCCCGCGCCTGCGCGGCTTCGATCAGCAGTTCCGGATCGTCGGGGATGTGCTGCAGCGCGGAGGCGAAAGCGTCGCGGGCCCTGGTGTGCTCGCCCAGCGTGGCATACGCGCGGCCGAGCAGTCGCCAACCTTCGGGCTGCGCCGGATCGCGCCCGAGTTCGGCTTCGAGCTCGGCAATGGCCTGTTCCATCGACGGCGCCTCCTGCGCCGATGCCGCGACGGCGGCAACCGAAGGGTCCAGCGCCGCGGGCGTGCCGACGATCCGGTAGAGCGCGAACGCAAGCAGCGGCACCGCCAGGACGATGGCGCCGAACAGGCGCGGCGAGTCCTTGCGCAGCGGCGCGGCAACGATGGCGGCGATCGCGAGTCCGGCGACCACCAGCAGCACGTGGAACAACACGCCCATCACCACTCCTGCTCGTCGTCGGCCGCGACCGGCCGGCCGCCGCGGGTGCGCAGCACGCGCGCGATGACGAAGCCGCCGCCAACCAGCAGCAGCCCCGGCCCGAGCCACAGAAGCCAGGTGTGGCCACCGAAGCGCGGGCGGTAGAGCACGAACTCGCCGTAGCGCGCGACCAGGAATTCGCGGATCTCCTCGTCGCTGCGGCCGGCGCGCATCAGGTCGAAGACCTCGCGGCGCAGGTCGTGCGCGATCTGCGCGTTGGAATCGGCCAGCGACTGGTTCTGGCACATCACGCA
>JAFAEU010000135.1 GCA_023423855.1 Pseudomonadota bacterium
GCGACGCGCTTGCCGGCGGCCAGCGCCAGCGCGCCGGCGCCCTCGGCGATCACGTGCTCCTCCAGCGCCAGCCGCACCAGGGTCTCGCGCAGCTCGGCCTCGCGCACGATGACCACGTCGTCGAGCATGTCCTGCAGCAGGCGCTCGGTCAGGTAGCCCGGTTCCTTGACGCGCACGCCGTCGGCCAGCGTCGCTGCCGGGTCGCGCAGGCTGCGGTCGCCCTTCAATGCGCGGGTCATGGCGTCGACGCCTTCGACCTGCGCGCCGATGATGCGCACGCCCTGCGATTTCAGCGCCAGCGCGACGCCGGAAGCGAGGCCGCCGCCGCCGATCGGCACCAGCACCACGTCCGGGTTCATCGCCGCGGCGATCTCCAGCCCGACCGTGCCTTGCCCTGCGATCACGTCGGCATCGTCGAAGGCCGAGAGCAGGCGGAAGCCGTTCTGTTCGGCCAGCTCCTTCGCGAAAGCCTTGGCCTCGTCGTAGGTCTCGCCGTGCAGGCGCACGGTCGCCCCCCAGTGGGCGACGCCGGCGACCTTGGTCTCCGGCGCGGTCTTCGGCATCACCGTGATCGCCGGGATGCCGAGCCGGTATGCGGCCCAGGCCATGCCCTGGGCGTGGTTGCCGGCGGAAGCGGTGATGACGCGGCGGTCGTCGCCGCGCTCGCGCGCGGCCAGCAGCGCGTTCAGCGCGCCGCGCACCTTGTACGAGCCGGTGCGCTGCAGGTTTTCCAGCTTCAGCCAGGTGCCGAAGCGTTCGGCGTAGTGCGTGGGCGTGACGTCGAGGTACCTGCGCAGCCGCGCCTGCGCCGCCAGCACGTCGCCGGCGGTCACGGAAATGGTGCTGGCTACGGCAGGGTCCATCAGACTTCGGTCAGCCAGTGGCGGTACGCCGCTTCCTGCCCGCGCACGACGCGGCCGTACAGCGCCTGCAGTTCGCGCGTGACCGGGTTGTCGCCGTACTCGCGGTCCTCGATCTGCGCCACCGGCGCGACCTCGGCCGCGGTGCCGCAGGCGAACACCTCGTCAGCGTCCAGCAGTTCGGCCAGCGTCACCGTGCGCGTTTCGGCGCCGCCGAGCTGCAGCAGGGTGTCGCGGGTGATGCCGGGCAGGGCGTCGCGGTGCTCGACCGCGGTGACGCGCCCGTCCTTGACCAGGAACACGTTGGCGCCGGTGCATTCGACGACGTTGCCGTCGCGGTCGGTGAACAGCGCCTCGTCGAAGCCGCGCGCCTTGGCCTCGCGCTTGGCGAGGATCGAGTTCACGTAGCCGCCGCACAGCTTCAGCGGCGGCAGCGAGTCGGCGGGATTGCGCCGCCAGCGGCTGACGCCGAGCCGCGCGCGGGTGCCGTTGAGGTGCACCTGGGTGGCGGTGGTCGCGACCATCATGTGCGGGGCATGGCCTTCCACGTCGAGGCCGAAGCCGCCCTCGCCGAACCACGCCAGCGGGCGGATGTAGGCGTCGCGGTGGCGGTTGGCGCGCAGCGTGGCCAGCGTGGCATCGGCGCACAGCGCGGGATCGAACGGCAGGGCGAACATCTCCGCGCCCTTGCGCATGCGCTCCAGGTGCTCGGGCAGGCGGAACACCGCCGCGCCGCTTTCGGTGGCGTAGGCGCGGATGCCCTCGAACACGCCGCTGCCGTAGTGCAACGCGTGCGTGGTCAGGCCGGCCTGCGGGGTGTCGCCTTCGACGAGCTCGCCGTCGAACCAGGCAACGGGCTTGGCGGCGTGGGCGGCTTCGGTGATGGGGGTGACGGTGGCGGTCATGGGAAGCTCTGGAGAGGGTTCCCCGTCATTCCAGCGAAAGCTGGAATCCATTGGCTTTTGCTTTTTCTGAATGTACCGAAGATGCAAAGGCAAAATGGATTCCTGCTTTCGCAGGAATGACGGGAACGGGCCGAAGCGGCGGGCAGGCGCAGCGCGTTCACGGGCAGGGCTGTACCTGTACCGACAGGCAGTCGTAGAGCTTCGCCAGCTGCTGCTGCAGCGACTCGTCGGAGCGCTCGCCCTCGACGGTCAGCCGCAGTCGCCACTGGTCGGTGTCGGGCTGCGCTTCGCCGTCGAGCGACAGCGGCCTGAAGCCGCGGCGTTCGGTGGCGCCGAGCACGCGCGACAGCGCGCCTTCGGCCTGCCGCAGCGTGAAATCAAGCTGATAGCGCATTGTTGGCTTCCTTGGAGCTCGACGATGCAGGCGAGGCTTGGGCCGCGTCCGGTTCGCCGGTATCCAGCGTGCCGGCGTCGTCGGGGTCCATCATCTGCGCGTTGTTGTGGTTGGGTGGCACCAGCGGCCAGACGTTGGCGGCGGTGTCGATGGCGACGTGCAGCAGCGTCGGGCCCTCCGCGGCCAGCAGCGCCCTGAGCGCGTCCTCGACGCCCGCGGCCTTGTCCACGTGCAGCGCCTCGATGCCGAACGCGCGCGCGACCTCGGCGAAGTCCGGGTTGTCGGACAGGTCGATCTCCGAATAGCGCTTCTCGAAGAAGAGTTCCTGCCACTGCCGCACCATGCCCAGCGCCTGGTTGTCGAGCAGCACGATCTTCACCGGGATCCGGTAGCGCCGGATCGTCGCCAGCTCCTGCACGTTCATCAGGAACGGGCCGTCGCCGCTGACGCAGATCACCTGCGCGGCCGGGCTTTCCATCTGCGCGCCCAGCGCGGCGGGCAGGCCGAAGCCCATCGCGCCCAGCGAGCCGCTGGTCAGGTGCTGGCGCGGGTGCTGGAAGCGCCAGTGCTGCGCCACCCACATCTGGTGCTGGCCGACGTCGCAGGCGACGATGGCGTTGGGCGCCAGTTCGCTCAGGCGCTTGAGCAGGGCCGGCGCGTACACGGTCTCGCCGGGTGCGTCGTAGCGCGGGGCGTGGCGCTGCCTGCGCTCCAGGCAGGTGTCGCGCCAGGCCTTGCGCGCGGCGGCGTGGCGGCCTTCCATCTGCGCGGCCAGCGGCGCGGCGAGGCGGAACAGGCTCGCCGACAGGTCGCCGGGCACGGACACGTCGGCCGCGCGCAGCTTGCCGATCTCGCAGCAGTCGCCGTCCAGGTGCACCACGCGCGCGTTCGGCGCGAACTCGGCCAGCTTGCCGGTGGCGCGGTCGTCGAAGCGGGCGCCGACCACGAACAGCAGGTCGGCTTCCTGCACCGCCATGTTCGCCGCGCGGCTGCCGTGCATGCCGAGCATGCCGAGGTTGGCCGGATGGTTCGCGTGCAGCGCGCCCAGGCCCTTGAGGGTGAGCACGGTGGGCAGGCCGGTCAGGTCGACGAACTCGCGGAACGCCTCCACCGCATCGCCCAGCACCACGCCGCCGCCGGCGTAGACCACGGGCTTGTGGCACTGCGAGATCAGCGCGGCGGCTTCATGCAGCGCGGAATCAGGCGGCGGCGGCACCGGCTCGACCGGCAGCGGCGAATGCACCGGCAGGTGCGAGGCATCGGCCATCTGCACGTCCTTGGGCAGGTCGATCAGCACCGGCCCCGGGCGCCCGCTGCGCGCGACGCGGAAGGCCTCGGCGAACACCCGCGGCAGCTCGTCGACGCTGCGCGGCAGGAAGCTGTGCTTCACGATCGGCATGGTCATGCCGAACACGTCCAGCTCCTGGAAGGCGTCGGTGCCCATCAGGAAGGTGGGCACCTGGCCGGTGAGGACCACCATCGGCACCGAGTCGAACATCGCATCGGCGATGCCGGTGACCAGGTTCGAGGCGCCCGGTCCCGACGTCGCCACGCACACGCCGACGCGTCCGCTGGCGCGCGCGTAGCCGTTCGCGGCGAAAGCCGCGCCCTGCTCGTGGCGCACCAGCACATGCTTCAGCGACGCGCCGTGCAGCGCGTCGTAAAAGGGCATGATCGTCCCGCCCGGATAGCCGAACAGCGTATCGACGCCTTCGGCCTCCAGGGCCT
>JAFAEU010000389.1 GCA_023423855.1 Pseudomonadota bacterium
GGCTGGGCGTGATGTTCCTGCCGACGCTGGTGCCCGACTACGGCGCGCGCATCCTGTTCCTGTCGCTGGCGGCGCTGACGGCGTGCGCGCTCGTGGCGCTGGCCGCGATCCCGCGCTTCGACGAGGCGCGGCAGTCCGCGTCCGCCGCAGCGACGCGCCTGTCCGCGTCCGCGCGCACCACCGCGCTGCTGGCGTTGCTGGCGCTGTTCCTGTTTCAGGGCGGCAACATGGCGCTGTCGGCCTTCATCATCCGGCTGGGCGAACACTTCCAGCTCGGCCGCGACTTCATCGGCCAGGCGCTGGGCTGGGCGACCTGGATCGGCGCCGCCGGCGCAGCGCTGGTGATCGCCATGGGCACGCGCTTCGGCCGCCTGCGCCCGCTGCTGGTCGCGATGCTGCTCACGCTCGCCGGCACCGCCGGCTTCTTCTGGAGCGGCATGCAGCCGGTGTTCTTCGTCGCCAACGTCGGCACCGCGATCACCTGGTCGTTCGTGGTGCCCTACCTGTTCGGCATGCTGTCGCGGCTGGACGCGTCCGGACGCCTGGCGGCGCTGGGCGGCTTCGTCTCCAAGCTCGGACTCGCCTCCGGCCCGATGCTGGCCGGCCGGCTGCTGTCGAACGACGACTTCCCCTTCCTGATCGCGGTGGCGATCGCCGCGCTGGCGGTGTCCGGCGTGGCGATGCTGGCCGCCGCGCGCCGCATCGACCGACTGCCTTCAGACGCCTAGAGCCTCGCCATGCCCGCCGCTTCCCTGTCCCTGTCCGATCCCGACCTCCTGCGCACGCGCTGCCCGATCGGCGGCGAATGGCGCGACGCCGACGGCGGCGGCGCCTGCGAAGTGCGCAACCCCGCCACCGGCGCCGCGCTCGGCACCGTGCCGGACATGGGCGCGGCCGAGACCCGCCGCGCTATCGATGCCGCGCACGCCGCCTTCCCCGCCTGGGCGAACAGGACGGCGAAGGAGCGCACGCAGGTGCTGCGCCGGCTGCACGAACTGATGCTGGCGCACCAGGACGATCTCGCCATGTTGATGACCGCCGAGCAGGGCAAGCCACTCGCCGAAGCGAAGGGCGAAGTCGCCTACTCGGCCAGCTTCATCGAGTGGTTCGCCGAGGAAGCCAAGCGCATGTACGGCGACGTGATCCCCGGCCACGCCGCCGACAAGCGGATCGTGGTGCTGCGCCAGCCGGTCGGCGTGGTCGCGGCGATCACGCCGTGGAACTTCCCCTCCGCGATGCTCGGCCGCAAGCTCGGCCCGGCGCTGGCCGCCGGCTGCACCGTGGTCTGCAAGCCGGCGCTGCAGACGCCGTACTCGGCGCTGGCGATCGCGGTGCTGGCCGAACGCGCCGGCCTGCCGCCGGGCGTGCTCAACGTCGTCACCGGCCGCGACGCCGCGACGATCGGCGGCGAGATGACCGCCCATCCGAAGGTGCGCAAGCTCAGCTTCACCGGCTCCACCGGCGTGGGCAAGCGGCTGATGGCGCAGTGCGCCGAGGGCATGAAGCGGGTCTCGCTGGAGCTGGGCGGCAACGCGCCCTTCATCGTGTTCGACGACGCCGACCTCGACGCGGCCGTGGAAGGCGCGATCGCCAGCAAGTTCCGCAACACCGGGCAGACCTGCGTCTGCGCCAATCGCCTGTTCGTGCAGGACGGCGTCTACGACGCGTTCGCGCGGAAGCTGGCCGAAGCAGTCGGCAGGCTGCGCGTCGGCGACGGGCTCGCCGGCGCCACGGACCAGGGTCCGCTGATCGACGACAAGGCGCTGGCGAAAGTCGAGGAGCACGTCGCCGACGCGCAGGCCAGGGGCGCGAAGGTCGCGCTCGGCGGCAGGCGGCATGCGCTCGGCGGCACGTTCTACGAGCCGACCGTGCTGCTCGACGTCGATCCCGGCATGCGCATCGCGCACGAGGAGACGTTCGGCCCGGTCGCGCCGCTGTTCCGCTTCAAGACCGAGGAAGAGGCCGTCGCGCTCGCCAACGACACCGACGCGGGCCTGGCCGGCTACTTCTACACCCGCGAGCTCGCCCGCGCCTGGCGCGTGGCCGAGGCGCTGGAGTGCGGCATCGTCGGCGTCAACACCGGGCTAATCTCCACCGAGGTCGCGCCGTTCGGCGGCGTGAAGCAGTCGGGCGTCGGCCGCGAAGGCTCGAAGTACGGCCTGCACGACTACACCGAACTCAAGTACGTCTGCCTGGGCGGCATCGGATGACCGCCGGGGCGTAGCCGCATCGGCGCCCGATGCCGCGAAGTGCCGCCCGAAGCCCGCGGGCGGATCGAAGTTCCAAGGAGTGTCTCGAACCGACGTTGCAGTTGCCTATCAACCGGAAACGTAAGGGAGGGGATCCAGATGAACGTCGTACGTCAGCTGCTGACCGCAGCGTTCCTGTGGGCGTGCCTGACATTCGCGCAGGCGAATGCGCAGACCACCACCATCTTCAGCGATAACTTCCAGAGCGGCGCCTACCCGGGCTGGACCCTGAGCGGCGGCGGCTACGACGCGCCCAACTACTACGCCGGCAACTGGTCGATGCGCATCGACGGCCTGCGCCAGGGCGCGATCGCAGTCTCGTCGCAGGGCTACACCAACGTGTCGCTGTCGATGGACCTGGCGGCCCTGTACCTGGTCTACGGCGACTACTGCTACGCCGAGTACTCCACCAACGGCGGTTCGAGCTGGAACACCCTGGTCCTGGTCGGCGACGGCGAGGACACCGGCGCGATGAAGCGCGGCAGCATCGCCAGCGGCCTCAACGACAATCCGAACCTGCGTCTGCGCTTTCGCGCATACACGCTGTACGGCCACTACTGCTACGGCGACAACGTCAGCCTCAGCGGCACGCCGATCGCCGGCGGCGGCGGTCCGGAAATCGCCGTGACCGGTTCCGGCAGCTTCGGCTCGGTCGCGGTCGGCGGCACGGCGACGAACACGCTCACCATCGACAACGACGGAACCGCCAACCTCGTCATCGGCAGCCTGAGCGGCCTCGCCGCGCCGTTCTCCCTGGTCGACGACGCCTGCTCCAACCAGACGCTCGCCCCCGCGGCCTCTTGCACCGTGGGCCTGCGCTTCGCGCCGACGGCGGCCGGCGGGTTCGCCGACACGCTCAACGTTCCCTCGAACGACGACAGCGACCCGAACGTCGCGGTGGCGGTGAGCGGCACCGGAACGGCCGCGGGCGCGCCCTACGACCCGCTGGGCGGCAGCGGCAACGTCGGCCGCAGCGCGCTGACCCACGCCTTCCTGACCGGCAGCGGCACGCTCAACCTGATGGACTTCAGCCACTACGCCCTGCCCGCCGCCGCCGCGAACCCGACCAACACCTTCCAGGGGCGGCTGACGCTATACGGCGAGGCGACCAGCGGCAGCGCGACCGAAGTCGGCGGCAACAACAACCTCCAGTACTACGCGCAGGCCGCGCACCTGCCGGAGTTCGAGTTCGACTTCGTGCAGCACGGCACCCATTTCATCCCGGTCGTCCGCGGCAAGATCGAGGGCGCGCACCCGTCCTGGGCGCTGGTGCTGGAGCCGGGCCGGGTCTGGAACGAGAACGGCGACGGCGGCTGGTCGCGCGTCGCGTTCCCGTTCGCGCTGCAGGAGCGCAACAACGACTGCATCTGGAACGGCGTGATGACCTTCCTGTTCAAGGACGACGGCTCGGTCTCGGACCTCGCCTACCAGATCGCCAGCGAGACCTGCTACTACCTGAAGGCGAACTTCTGGGGCCGGCTGGACGCGATGTACGCGCCGGGCGCGATCGCCGGCGCGGCCGCGATCAAGGCCGACTACGAGGCCGAGGTCGCCCGCCGCATGCCGGTCAAGCCGATCTCGGCGCTGGCGACGGACTACCCGGGCAGCGGCGTGGTTGCCGCGAACATCGGCAGCGACGTCACCGCGCAGCACATGACCGTCTACGGTGTCGCCTACAACGGCGTGCACTACGTCGGCGGCTGCCAGACCCGCTACGGGACGTATCCATTCTGCGAGGTGCTGGACGTGCCCTCCTACTCCACCGCGAAGTCGGTGTTCGGCGGCTACGGACTGATGCGGCTGGAGCAGAAGTACGCGGGTACGCAGCGCACGCTCGGCATCGACGACTGGGTCGGCGAGTGCACCGGCTCGCAATGGGACGCGCCGACGTTCGAACACGCGCTGGACATGGCGACCGGCAACTACACCTCGGCCACCGCGCACGCGGACGAGTCGTCGCAGGCGATGGTGAACGGCTTCTTCTCGGTCAACACCCACGCGCAGAAGGCAGGCTTCGCCTGCGGCTATCCGTACAAGACCGCGCCCGGCACCACGTTCGTGTACCACACCACGGACACCTACCTGCTCGGCCGCGCGATGAACACGTACTACAAATCGCAGGCCGGAAGCGGCGCCGACTTCTTCGACGACGTGATCGTGGGCGAGCTCTACCGGCCGCTCGGCCTGAGTCCGACGAGCTACACCACGCTGCGCACGCAGGACGCGGCCGCGCAGCCGCACACCGGCTTCGGCCTGATCTTCGTGCGCGACGACGTGGTGAAGCTGGCCGAATTCCTCAACAAGTCGCAGGGCAAGATCCAGGGCGTGCAGACGCTCGACAGCGGCATGGTCGCGGCGACGCTCAACCTCGGCGCCGGCGGCCTGCCGGCGGGCAGCAGCGCCGACCGCTACAACAACGGCTTCTGGTACTACGACCTGAAGCAGGACGCCCACAGCTACGGCTGCAGCGCGGCGAGGTGGGTGCCGTACATGTCGGGCTACGGCGGCATCAGCGTGGTGCTGTTCCCCAACGGCATGGTCTATTACAACTTCAGCGACAGCGGCCAGCTCACCTGGGGCAAGAGCGCGATCGAGCTGAACAAGATCGCGCCGATGTGTCCGTAGGAGGCCGATCCGGCGCCGTCGGGGGCGGCGCCGGGTTTGTCCTGGAAAGTCCCTGGAGTTTCAGCCTATTTTTCGACCTCGGTATGCCGTCGTCCCCGCGTTCGCGGGGACGACGGAATGGATGAACTGTCATTCCTCTCCCGGACTTGATCCAGAGGGAGGTATCTGCGGAGCCCTGCATTGCCGAACGTCATCGCTGACCGGATCGCCGTATGCCTCGCCGCGCTGGCGCTGATCGCCTCCGGCGCCGCCTGCGCGCGCGACCGGTTGGATCGCGAGGCGCTGCTGTCGGGCGAGTACCGGCGCCCGGTCGACCTGTCCGCGTACGCACCGCCCAACGACGCGCTGCCGCCGACGCACCGCTTCGAAGGGCGCCTGCGCCTGTCCGGACAGCCGTCCGCGCGCACGCTGCTGGCGCTGGACGATTTCCTCGGCCCGAACGACGCCGCGCATGCGCGCACGCTGCCGCAGGATCTCGACATCGCGTTCGCGCAGGACGGCGACATCCTGATTCCGTCGAAGCGCGGCCCGATTCCGAGCAGCCACCCGTGGTGGGAGTTCGTGCTGGAGCCGGGACGCGCCTGGGACGAGCCCGGCGACGGCGGCTACACCCGCGCCGCGATCCCGTTCGCGCTGGTGCAGAAGAACGCCAATTGCACGCACAACGGCGTGCTGATGCTGCTGTTCCGCGACGACGGCGCCGTCTCGCGCGCGGCGATGCAGGTCGGCAGCGAGACCTGCCACTACCTGCAACTGGACCTGTGGGGCATGCTGCGGGCGGCCTATACGCCCGCACCAATCGCCGACCGCGATGCGTTGGTCGCGGCCTACAGGGCGGAAGTCGCCGCCCACCTGCCGGTGCGGCCGCTTTCGGCGCTGGCTACCGATCATCCCGCGATCGATCCGGACAGGTTCGCCATCGGCGCGCCGCGCGGACGCACCGTGCATGGCGTCGTCGTCGGCGGCATCCACTACCGCTCGGGATGCGCGACGCGGTACGGCGAGCATCCCTACTGCGACGCACTCGACATCCCCTCGTACTCGGTCGCGAAGTCGGCGGTCGCGAGCCTCGCGCTGATGCGGATGGAGCGGCTGCACCCGGGCATCATGGACGAGTCGGTCCGCCGCCACGCGCGCGCCAGCGGCTGCCGCGCCGACAAGTGGCGTGGCGTGACCTTCCGCCACCTGCTCGACATGACGACCGGCCAGTACGACTCACCCGCCTACATGGCCGACGAGGACGATGCGCGGGTGCGCGACTTCTTCGCGCCGTCCACCCATGCGGCGCGCCTCGCCTTCGCCTGCGAGGCGTATCCGCGCCGCGAAGCTCCCGGCGCTCGCTGGGTCTACCACACCTCCGACACGTATCTGCTAGGGACGGTGCTGCAGGACGCGCTGCGCCGCATCCCCGGCCGTGAGCACGACGACCTCTTCGACGACGTGCTCTGGACCGACGTGCTCGGCCCGATCGGGTTGAGTCCGACCGCGCGTACCACCCGCCGCAGCGGGGACGCCGCGCGGCAGCCGTTCTTTGGCTGGGGGCTGACCCTGCTCTCCGACGACGTCGCGAAACTGGCGCGCTTCCTCGGCGAACAGGAGGGTCGCATCGACGGCCGCACGGTACTGGACCCGACGATGTTCGAAGCCGCGACGCAGCGCGACCCCGAACGGCCCGGACTGCCCGTCGCCACGCTCGAGCGCTATCGCTACCGGCACGGCTTCTGGGCCCGCAACCTCCAAGCCGAGCTCGGCTGCGCGCAGCCGACATGGGTACCCTTCCTGTCCGGCTTCGGCGGCATCACCGTGGCGATGTTCCCCAACGGCGTCGCCTGGTAC
>JAFAEU010000015.1 GCA_023423855.1 Pseudomonadota bacterium
GGTCGGCCCCCGTATCAAGTACGGGGCAGGCTCTACGTGGCCGACGCTGGAGGTCGATGGCGTCGGGGCCGTAGCCCCGACCTACGGACTCCTTCCCCGCAAGCGGGGGAGGAAGCAGTCCGCGCACGGTGGCCGGAACAAGGCGCTGAATATCGCTTGTCTGCCTCCCGGGACGAGGCCCGGAGCGACCGCTATACTCGCGGATTCGAATGGACTCCGGGTCGCTTCGACCCAAGTTCATTCAATGACTTGAGAGTCATTCCCGCCAATTTGCACGAACAACAGGGCCGCGCCGTTGACGCGTGGCCGGGGCCACCGAACGCCGCATGCGCCTGTCCACGATCAAGCTGTCCGGTTTCAAATCCTTCGTCGATCCCACCACGCTGCACCTGCCGACCAACATGACCGGCGTGGTCGGTCCGAACGGCTGCGGCAAGTCGAACATCATCGACGCGGTGCGCTGGGTGATGGGCGAAAGCTCGGCCAGCCGCCTGCGCGGCGACTCGCTGACCGACGTGATCTTCGCCGGCTCCACCGCGCGCAAGCCGGTGTCGCAGGCGACCGTCGAGCTGATCTTCGACAATTCCGACCACACCATCTCGGGCGAATACGCCGCCTTCAACGAGATCTCGGTCAAGCGCATCGTCAGTCGCGACGGCCAGAGCAGCTACTACCTCAACGGCGCCAAGTGCCGCCGCCGCGACATCACCGACCTGTTCCTCGGCACCGGCCTCGGCCCGCGCAGCTACTCGATCATCGAGCAGGGCATGATTTCGCAGGTGATCGACGCCAAGCCGGAAGATCTGCGCGTCTACCTCGAGGAGGCCGCCGGCATCTCCAAGTACAAGGAGCGGCGCAAGGAGACCGAGACCCGCATCCGCCACACCCGCGAGAACCTCGATCGCCTGAGCGACCTGCGCGAGGAAGTCGGCAAGCAGCTCGAACACCTCAAGCGCCAGGCGCGCCAGGCCGAGCAGTACACCGCGATCCAGGCCGAACGCAGGATCCGCGACGCCGAGTGGAAGGCGCTGGAGTTCCGCGCCCTTGACGCGCAGCTGCAGGGCCTGCGCGAAGGGCTGTCGCAGGAGGAAACCCGCCTGCAGCAGCTGATCGCCGAACAGCGCGAGGCCGAGCGCGAGCTGGAAACCGGCCGCGTGCGCCGCGAGGACGCCGGCGTCGCGCTCAACAAGGCGCAGGCCGAGAGCTACGAGGTGGGCGGCACCCTGGCGCGGATCGAGCAGCAGATCGCGCACCAGCGCGAAATGGCCGAACGCCTGCACAAGGCGCGCGAGGAAACCCGGCACGCGCTGGAGGAGATCGGCGCGCACATCAGCGGCGACGAGGCGAAGCTGGAAGTGCTGCAGTCGGCGATCGCCGACGCCGAGCCGCAGCTGGCGGCGCTGCGCGAGGACGACGAGGTCCGGCAGGAAGCGCTGCGCAACGCCGAGGAAGCGCTGGCCGACTGGCAGCAGCGCTGGGAGGCGCACAACCGCGAGCAGAACGAGGCCTCGCGCGCCGGCGACGTCGAGCGCACGCGCGTGGACTACCTCGACCGCCAGTCGCTCGACGCCGACCGCCGCCGCGAACAACTGGGCAGCGAGCGCAGCGCGCTCGACCTCGCCGCGCTGACGGAGGCCTTCGAGACCATCGCCCTGCGCCACGAGGAGCAGAAGGCCGCGCTCGACGGCCTGAACGAGGACCTCGAACAGCGCAAGCAGGCCGCGGTCGACCTGCAGGACCAGCAGCGCACCGCGCAGAACGAATTGTCCGAAGTGCGCAAGCGCGCGCAGGAAGCCCGCGGCCGCCTGTCGTCGCTGGAGACGCTGCAGCACGCGGCGCTCGGCCAGGAGCAGGGCGTCGCGGTCGAATGGCTGCGCCAGCGCGGGCTGGATTCGGCCGCGCGCGTGGGCGAGCGGCTGACGGTCGAGCCGGGCTGGGAAAACGCCGTCGAAGGCGCGCTCGGGCAGCTGATCGAAGGCGTGCTGGTGGAGGCGCCGGAGACGCTGGTCGATGCGCTGGGCGAACTCGGCGAGGGACGGCTGGCGCTGGTGTCGTCCGAAGCCGGTGACGCGGCGTTCGCGCCGACCTCGCTGGCGGCGAAGGTGCAGGGCCCGCTGGCGATCCGTCGCCTGCTGGCCCGCCTGCACGCCGCCGAAACGCTGGCCGATGCGCGCGCGCTGCAGGCGCGGCTGGGCGAGGGCGAGTCGGTCATCACCCGCGGCGGCGAGCGCCTCGGCGCCGGCTGGGTGCGCGTGGTGCGCTCGGGCGCCGCCAAGCAGGGCGCGCTGCTGCGCGAGCGCGAGATCAAGGAACTGCGCGCCGCGATCGAGGAACTGCAGCACCGCGAGCAGGAGCTGGAGCGCGGCATCGCCGCCTGGCGCGACCGCCTGCTGGTGGCCGAGCAGCAGCGCGAGGACGCGCAGCGCGCGCTCTACCTCGCGCACCGCGGCGTGTCGGAGCTGGCCGGCCAGTTGCAGGGCCAGCAGGGCCGGGTGGACACCGCGCGGGCGCGGATCGAGAAGATCGACGCCGAACTCGCGCAGCTGGTCGAAACCATCGACAACAGCGCGCAGCAGGCGCGCGAGGCGCGCTCGAAGCTGGAGGACGCCGTCGGCCGCATGGCCGAGCTGGAAGCCGCGCGCAACGCACTGGAAGCCGAGCGTCGCACGTTCGCCGAAGCGCGCGACGCCGCCCGTGCCGCCGCCCGCGAATCGCGCGATACCGCGCATGCGCTGGCGCTGACCCTCGAATCGCAGCGCGCCCAGGTCGTGGCGCTGGCGCAGGCCCTGCAGCGCATGGGCGGCCAGCGCGGCCAGCTCGACGCGCGGCTGGGCGAACTCGCCTCGCAGCTGTCCGAGGGCGACGCCCCGGTGGTCGCGCTGGAGCAGCAGCGCCAGGCCGCGCTGGAGCAGCGCGTGGTCGCGGAGAAGGCATTGGCTGCCGCGCGCTCGGCGCTGGAAGGCGTCGACAACGACCTGCGCGCGTTCGAGCGCACCCGCCACGAGCGCGAGGAGCAGGCGCTGGCGCAGCGCGAGGCGATCTCGCAGCGCCGCCTCGACCAGCAGGCGCTGGCGATCAGGGCCGAGCAGCTGACGGCGGCCGTGGTCGAGGCCGGCTTCGTGCTCGAGGACGTGGTCGCCAGCCTCGCCGCCGACGCCGAAGCCCCGGCCTGGGAAAAGATGGTCACCGACTTCGACGCCAAGCTGCGCAGGCTCGAGCCGGTCAACCTCGCCGCCATCCAGGAGCACGCCGAGGCCGCGCAGCGCAAGGCCTACCTCGACGCGCAGGACGCCGACCTCACCACAGCGCTGGAGACGCTGGAGGAGGCGATCCGCAAGATCGACCGCGAGACCCGCGGCCGCTTCAAGGACACCTTCGACCGCGTCAATTCCGGCGTGCAGGAGCTGTATCCGCGCCTGTTCGGCGGCGGCCACGCCTACCTCGAACTCACCGGCGAGGACCTGCTCGACACCGGCGTGGCGATCATGGCGCGCCCGCCGGGCAAGCGCGTGTCGAACATCTCGCTGCTGTCCGGCGGCGAGAAGGCGATGACGGCGGTGGCGTTGGTGTTCGCGATCTTCCGGCTCAATCCGGCGCCGTTCTGCCTGCTCGACGAGGTCGATGCGCCGCTGGACGAGGCCAACGTCGGCCGCTTCACCAACATGGTGTCGGAGATGAGCGAGCAGGTGCAGTTCCTGTTCGTCACCCACAACAAGGCGACGATGGAAGCCGCGCAGCAGCTCAGCGGCGTTACCATGCGCGAGCCGGGCGTGAGCCGCCTGGTGTCCGTCGACCTGGCCGAGGCGGCGCGCCTGGCCGGCGCCGCGTGAGGCCCCGCACGATCCCCGGAGGACCCGCATGACCGAACTGCGCATTGGCATCCTCGTGGCCGGCCTGATCCTGCTGGCGGCAATCTGGTACTTCGGCACCCGGCCGCGCCAGGGACAGGGACGCAAGCGGCCGCGCGAGGACCGCGGCGACAGCGAGCGCATGGAGCCCACGCTCGGCGCGCAGATCGAACGCGAACTGGCCGAAGCGCCGGAGGGCGTCGGCGACGAGATCGTGCAGACCGAGATGGACCTGCTCGACGGCGCGGTCGGCGCGGCCTCGCCCAACAGCGAACTCGGCAAGCGCACCAGCGACGACTTCGACAAGATCGTCACCCTGTACATCGCCGCCAGGGCCGGGCAGGTGCTGCGCGGGCCGGACATCGTGGTCGCCGCCGAGAAGGCCGGCCTGACCTACGGCCACATGAACGTCTTCCACCGGCTGGTGGAGAGCCATCCCGAGCGCGGGCCGATCTTCAGCGTCGCCAACATCCGCAAGCCCGGCAGCTTCGAGATGTCCGAGATCCAGGCGCTGGAAACCCCGGCGATCGCCTTCTTCCTGACGCTGCCGGCCCCGGTCAGCGCCCTCGACGCCTGGGACGCGATGCTGCCCGCCGCCCAGCGCATGGCCGAACTGCTCGACGGCGTGGTGCTGGACGAACAGCGCAACGCCCTCGGCCGCCAGCGCATCGCCGGCCTGCGCGACGAACTGCGGGCCTGGGACCGCGAGCACGAAGCGCCGCCGGTGACGCGTAGTCCGCGCTGGTAGGGATCGCGGCGGTTTGCCCCCACCCCAGCCCTCCCCCGCGGGCGGGGGAGGGAGCAGGAGCAACTGCCTCGCTTTGGCTCCCTCCCCCGCCTGCGGGGGAGGGCCGGGGTGGGGGGCAGTCACAAGCCGACCCGCTAGAATTCCGCGATGACCGCGCCCCGATCGCCCGCCGCACGCGCCGCAGATCTCCGGCTCCGCCTGGAAGACGCCAACTACCGCTACCACGTCCTCGACGAGCCGAACATTCCGGACGCCGAGTACGACCGCCTGCTGCGCGAACTCGACGAGCTGGAAACCGCGCATCCCGAGCTGGTGACGCCCGATTCGCCGACCCAGCGCGTCGGCAACGCACCGTCGGCGAAATTCGCCGAAGTCCGGCACGCGATCCCGATGCTCTCGCTCGGCAACGCCTTCAGCGACGGGGAGGTGCAGGACTTCGTGCGCCGCATCGCCGACAGGCTCGAGCGTCCGGTGCCGACGTTCTCCGCCGAACCCAAGCTCGACGGTCTCGCGATCAGCCTGCGCTACGAGCACGGCGTGTTCGTGCAGGGCGCCACCCGCGGCGACGGGACCAAGGGCGAGGACGTCACGGCCAACCTGCGTACGGTCAAGGCGATCCCGCTGAAGCTGCGCGGCAAGGATTGGCCAGCGGTACTGGAAGTCCGCGGCGAGGTCTACATGCCGCGCGCCGCCTTCGAGCAGTACAACGAGCATGCCCGCCTGCACGGCGGCAAGGTGCTGGCCAATCCGCGCAACGGCGCGGCCGGTTCGCTGCGCCAGCTCGATCCGCGCATCACCGCGCTGCGGCCGCTGGCGTTCTTCGCCTACGGCGTCGGCCTCGTGGAAGGCGGCGAACTGCCCGATTCGCATTCGGCCACGCTGGCGCAGCTGCGCGAGTGGGGGTTCCCGGTCAGCAATCTCACCGAAGTGGTCGAGGGCGCCGACGGCCTGCTCGACTATTACCGCCGCATCGGCGAACGCCGTGACGCGCTGCCGTTCGACATCGACGGCGTGGTCTACAAGCTCGACGACTTTGATGACCAGCGCGAGATGGGCTTCGTCTCGCGCGCGCCGCGCTGGGCGATCGCGCACAAGTTCCCGGCGCAGGAGCAGGCGACCACGGTCGAGGCGATCGAGATCCAGATCGGCCGCACCGGCGCGGCGACGCCGGTGGCGCGGCTGGCGCCGGTGCAGGTGGCCGGCGTGGTCGTCACCAACGCCACCCTGCACAACGCCGACCAGATCGCGCGGCTCGATGTACGCGTGGGCGACAGCGTGATCGTGCGCCGGGCCGGCGACGTGATCCCGGAAGTCGTCGGCGTGATCGCCGAGCGCCGCCCGGCCGATGCGCTGCCGTGGACGATGCCGGTGAACTGTCCGGTCTGCGGTTCGGAGATCGTGCGCGAGGAGGGCGAGGCGGTCTGGCGCTGCTCCGGCGAACTGAGCTGCCCGGCGCAGCGCAAGGAAACCATCCGCCACTTCGCCTCGCGCCGCGCGATGGACATCGAGGGGCTGGGCGACAAGTACGTCGAGACCCTGGTCGACGCCGGCCTCGTGCGCGGCGTGGCCGACCTCTACCGCCTCACGCGCGACCAGTTGCTGCAGCTCAAGCTGGTGCTCGATGCGGACACGCCGGACGCGCTGGCGGCGTCGGTGCAGCCGCACCTGTCGCCGGAGGGCAGCGGCGCCGTGCTCGCCGCGATCCAGCGGCTCGACGCCGCGGATGACGGTTGGCGCGCCGCCGCGCTCGCGCAGTCGATCGCGTTTGCCTGGAACCCGAAGAAGATCGCGACCAAATGGGCCGACAACCTGGTCGCGGCAATCGATCGCTCGCGGGATGCGGCGCTCGAGCGCCTGCTGTTCGCGCTCGGCATCCAGCACGTCGGCGAGAGCACGGCCAAGGCGCTGGCGCTGTGGTTCGGCGACCTCGACCTGATCCGCCGCCTGCCGTGGCCGCTGTACAAGCGCGTGCCCGACATCGGCGGCGAAGTGGCACGCTCGCTGGGGCACTTCTTCGAGCAGGCGGGCAACCAGCAGGCCATCGACGACCTGCTCACCGCCGGGCAGGTGCGCATCCGCGACGGCCACCCGCCGTCAGCGAAGCTGCGCGACGGGCTCCATCTCGCCACGCTGCTGGTCGAAGCCGAGATCCCGACGATCACGAACCTGCGCGCACAGGCACTGACGGAGGTGCTGCCGACCGCAGCAGGGATCGTCGATGCCGGACCGGAGGCGTTCACCGCCGCCGGCCTGCCGGAGGCTTCCGCCGCCGCGCTGCGGGACTGGCTGGAGCAGCCGGGCCATCCGAAGCTGCTGCTGGACGGCGAGGCGGCGATCGCGCGCCTGCTTGCGCTCGCACCCGAGGCGGACAGCGCCCGGGCCGGCCCGCTCGACGGCAGGACCGTGGTGCTGACCGGCGGGCTGGAATCGATGAGTCGCGACGAGGCCGGCGCGAAGCTCGAAGCGCTGGGCGCGAAGGTCGCCGGCAGCGTGTCGAAGAAGACCCACCTCGTCGTCGCCGGTGAAAACGTCGGCTCCAAGCTGGCGAAGGCACGGGAACTGGGTATCACGATCTGGGACGAGGCGCAGTTGCTCGCGTTCCTGGACTCGCACGCGTGAGCACGCCTGCGAGTCGCGGGACACGCCCAATGGCCACCAGTCGCCAACCCCGGCCGTCATCCCGGCGAAAGCCGGGA
>JAFAEU010000037.1 GCA_023423855.1 Pseudomonadota bacterium
TTGATCAGCGCCTGCAGCGGCAGCAGCGCGCCGATGACCAGGGCGACGACGATGCCCAGCGATGCCCATGCCTTCACGCGATGCCCTCGACCGGAATTGCCGACAGTCTAGGCGCTCATGATGATCGGCGCGCGAACGCCCCTTCAGTCGCCGACCGGATCGCGACGCACGCCCAGCAGCGCCACCAGGCTCAGCAGCGCGGCGCCGGCGAGGTACCAGCCGACCGACTGCAGGCCGTGGTGCTTCGCCAGCCAGGTGGCGATGTACGGCGCCAGCGACGCGCCGAAGATGCCCGACAGGTTGAACGCCAGCGATGCGCCGGTGTAGCGCACTTCCGCCGGGTACTGTTCAGCCAGCAGCGTCCCCACCGGCCCGTAGGTCATCCCCATCAGGCCGAGGCCGACCACCAGGAACAGCAGCGTCCCGCCGAGGCTGCCGGCGACGAACAGCGGCGCGAACGCGAGCCCGAACGCGATGATCGCCAGCGTCGCCGCGATCATCGCCGCGCGCCGTCCGCGACGATCGGCATAAAGTGCCGACAGCGGGATCGTGAGCCCGAAGAACACCACGCCGAGCATCTGCAGCCACAGGAACTGCTCACGCGTGTAGCCCAGCGCGCTGGTGCCCCAGCTCAGCGAGAACACCGTCATCAGGTAGAACAGCACGAAGGTCGACAGCGTCAGCAGCGTACCGACCAGCAGCGCGCGCGGATGCTTCACCAGCACCTCGCGCATCGGCAGGCGCACGCGTTCGGCGCGGTCGATCACGCGCTGGAACGCAGGCGTCTCGGTGATCCGCAGCCGCACCCACAGCCCGACCAGCACCAGCACCGCGCTGGCCAGGAACGGCACGCGCCAGCCCCAGCCGAAGAACGCCGGCTCGCTCATGTAGTGGGTCAGCAGCAGGAAGCTGCCCGAGGCCAGGAAGAAGCCGATCGGCGCGCCGAGCTGCGGGAACATGCCGTACCACGCGCGCTTGCCCGGCGGCGCGTTCTCGGTCGCCAGCAGCACCGCGCCGCCCCACTCGCCGCCGAGGCCCAGGCCCTGCCCGAACCGGCACAGCGCCAGCAGGATCGGCGCGGCGACGCCGATCTGCGCATAGGTCGGCAGCAGGCCGATCACGACGGTGGAGATGCCCATCGTCAGCAAGGCCGCGACCAGGGTCGCCTTGCGCCCCACGCGGTCGCCGAAATGCCCGAACAGCGCCGAGCCCACCGGGCGCGCGAAGAACGCCAGCGCGAACGTCGCCAGCGACTGCAGCGTCGCCGAGGCCGGGTCGCTCGCCGGGAAGAACAGCTTCGGGAACACCAGCACCGCGGCGGTGGCGTAGATGTAGAAGTCGAAGAACTCGATCGTGGTGCCGATCAGGCTCGCGAACAGCACGCGCCGGCGCGACGCCGGCGACTGCGCGGCCGGCGTCGCTTCGCCGGACACGGCGCTCATGCGGAGCGCCGTCCGCGGCCCCGGCACTCGGCATCGCTCACGACTTGCCGGCTCCCGCCTTGTCGTCCTTGTCCCCGCCCGGCAGCGCATAGTCCAGCTCATGCGCCGGCGGCTCGCCGCCCTTGCCGGTCAGGTAGAGGTCCATCCACTGCATCAGCCGCAGCGAGTAGTCGTAGCGCGAGGCCGCGCGCGCGTTGCCGTGGCCCTCGCCCGGGTACAGCACCAGCCGCACCGGCGCCTGCCCGGCCAGCTTCAGATAGCGGTAGAACATGTACGACTGCATCACCGGCACGCGCGGATCGGCCTCGCCGTGCAGGATCAGCGTCGGCGTCTTCGACTTGCCGGCATGCGTGATCGGGCTGGTCTGGCGAAACAGTTCCGGATCCTCCCACGGCCACTTGCCCATGTGCACCAGCTTCTGTTCCCACGGGATGTCGCCGGTGGTGACCAGGCTGGCCTGGTCGGCGATGCCGACGAACATCACCGACGCGGCGAAGCGCTCGCTGTACCAGGTCGCGCCCCAGGCGCTGGCGTAGCCGCCGTAGGAACCGCCGGTGATGCCGACCTTGTCCCTGTCGACCAGGCCGATGTCGACGAGATGGTCGACGCCGTCGACCACGTCGTCGAACTCCTCCATGCCCGGCCGTCCGAAGCCCTTCTTCGAGAACTCGACGCCACGCCCGGTGCTGCTGCGGTAGTTCGGCAGGAACAGCGCATAGCCCTTCGCCGCGGCGTGGTGCAGCGGCTGCGAATAGCCGGTGAGCCAGGCGTTGGGATAGTGCGACTCCGGTCCGCCGTGCACCACCACGATCAGCGGCACGCGCGCATTGCCGCGACGCTCCAGCGGATGCACCAGCAGGCCCTCGATCTCGAGGCCGTCGCGCGCCTTGTAGCGGATCACTTCCTGCTTCGCCAGGCGCACGTCCTTGAGCCAGGGATTGCTGTCGGTCAGCTTCCGCGGCGCGGTCTCGCCCGCCGCGAGCAGGAAGGCCTCGGACGGATGCGCCGGCGTGCTGCCCACCAGCGCGATGTCGCCGTTGTTCGCACGATTGAATCCCGTCCAGACCGGGCCTTGCGCCGGCAACAGGGTGCGCTGGCCGCCGCCGTCGACGCCGACTTCGCCCAGGCGCGCCTGCACGCCCTCGTAACTGATGAACTGCAGCGTCGCCGCATCGCGCCACTCCACGTCGATGACGTGGCCTTCGAGCCCCGGCAGCAGGTCGCGCCACGCGCCGCCGTCCCTGCCGGCCACGAACAGGCGGCCCTGCTGCGCGTCGTGTTCGTCTTCAGCGGAAATGAACGCGAGGTGCGCGCCGTCCGGGCTCCACGACAGGCCACCGACCTTGCCGGGATTGTCGACCTTGCCCAGCACCTTGCCCTCCGGCGAGACGATGCGCACGCGGGTGAACACCAGGGTGTCGTCGGTCAGCTGCCGGTTCGCGACCAGCAGGCCGATGCGGTCGCCCGCCGGGCTCCACTGCACCGCCTGCACGCTGCCTTCGAGTTCGATCCGCCGCGGCTGCGCCTTGTCGTTGCCGACCTCGGCGATCCACAGTTGCACCGGCCGCCAGTCCTCCTCGTAGACCTTCTGGCTGAAGCCCTTCTTCTTCAGCGCCTTGCGCTCGTCGCTCTCCGGCTCGCTGGCCAGAAGCGCGACGCGGCGGCCATCAGGCGACAGGCTGAAGGCGGAGATGTCGGACTTCAGCTTCGCGATCGCGACCGATTCGCCGCCGTCGACCGGGATGCGGTACAGCACGCGCGTCTCGTCGCCCTGGCGCTTGGCCAGATAGGCCAGCGAGCGCCCGTCGGACAGCCACTCCACGCCACCGACGTTGACCTTGCCGGTGACGAAGCCGCGGCTGCCGCCCTCGCGCCCGGCGACGTGCAACTCGGCCCAGGCCGGACCGTCGTCCTCCGCGCCGATCTCGCGCGGCACCGACAGCACGTAGGCCACCTGGCGCCCGTCGGGACTGACGCTGGCCCCGGTGACGGCGCGGGTCTTGGCGATCTGTTCGAGCGTGAGGCCGCCGTTGGCGGCGAGGGCCGGCAAGGCCAGCACGAGCAGGAGCAGCAGGCCACCGGCCCGCATGATCGATTGACGCATCGGGAAACCCCTCCCAGACATGAAGCCGGAACTTTCGCCCGGGCCGGCCGTGATGGCAAGTCCGATCCGTCATTCCGAACGCAGTGAGTAGCGCTTTGCGACAGCGAAGCTGATCAATCTCGGCAGATCAAACTCCTGGATTTCTCGCTACGCTCGAAATGACAGTCGTCCGGAATGACGGTGTTCCAGCCCTGCCTCAGCGCGCGCGCCAGGCCTGCGCCACCGTGGCGAACACGTCCGCCAGTTCGCGCGACGCGCCCGGCGGCATCCGCGCCGCGATCGCCGGCAGGTCGATGCGCCCGTCCGGGAGCGGATCGCCGGTCCAGGCGAAGACGACGCGGTTGCTCTGCCGCTTCTCCTCCAGCATCCACACGCGCCCGCGGCCGAAGCTGCGCTGCAGCTTCTTCACATGCGCGGCGAAATCGGTGGCGTACAGGTTGCCGGCCATGATCCCGCCGGGCACCAGCGCATCGCGGCAGTCGTCGTAGAAGCGCTGGCTCGACAACGCCGCGGGAATGCCGGTCTCGTCGTAGCCGTCGACCAGCAGGATGTCGCAGCGGCCGCGCCGCTCGCGCACGAACTGCGCGCCGTCGGCGAGCAGCACCTGCAGCCGCGCATCGTCGCGCGGGATGCGGAAGGTCCGGCGCAGCGCCAGCACGTGCGGATTGTTCTCCGCGACCTCGACGCGCGTGTCCGGCAGGTGGCGATGGCAGAACTTGTCCTGCGAGCCGCCGCCCAGCCCGACCATGCCGACCAGCGTCGGCTGCGGCCGGAACAGCAGGCTGGCCATCATCGTCCGCGTGTAGTCGATCAGCAACTGGTCCGGGCGGAAGGTGCGCATCCGGCTCTGCGACACGCCGCCGGTGAACTGCAGCTCGGTGTAGCGCCAGCCGCGCTTCACCCGCGGCTGGCGTCCGCCGCCGTCGCCGTCCTGCGCGGCAGGCGCCGCGACCGGTTCGGGCGCGCGCCATCTGTTCCACCATGCCGCGCGCCCGTCCGCCATGCCCTGCGAATGCTCCCGTCGATCCGCGGGAAAGACTACCCGAAGGCCGCATGCCACGCCGCTGCGCGCAGCCGGTTGACATGCGCGGCCGGCGCGATTGCGTCGGCATTCAACTGGAACCGTTTACGCCTTCCCACCGCTGAACCCGCGTGGAAATCCTCAGAATCGGTTCATCGCCAGCCGCGCAACACTACGCCTGCGCCGACCGGTTCGTCGGCATGGGGTGACATCGATGAAGCAGGCCCTCTCCTCCCGAATCCTCATCGGCCATGCGCTGGTCCTCGCTCTCGCGCTGGCGAGCGCGTTTCCCGCCGCCGCACAGGACAACCGCCGCGGCGAGCGCGACTCGCGCCAGCAGCGCAGCCAGGAACCGCGTCGCGCCGAATCCCAGCCGCGGCGCGAGGCTGCCACCCCGCAGCGCACGCGGGACGAGAAGCCGGCGCGCGCGCAGAAGCCGCAGGCCAGGCCGGCACAGCGCGAGCGCGCCCAGCCGGCGCCAGCGCAGGCCCAGCG